>CALWKN010000106.1 GCA_944381265.1 uncultured Clostridia bacterium | reverse complement strand
TCATCTGCATCGCTCGGGGAGGGAGGCGGCCTTCCCCCGGAGCGCGGGGGGAGCGCGAGGGGGGCGAAGCCCCCCTCGCCCCCCGGCCGCAGTTTCTTCACAAGCTCTGCTTGTGAAGAAACTGCGGGCTGTCGGCGAAGCCGAATCGGCTCAGCGCCAGACGCTGCCGGCCGGGGCGCGGCGCACGTGCAGCCAGGCGGTGAAGGCGGTGCCGCGCTGCCCGGCGTCGGCGTAGGCGCACAGCGTGACCGGGCGGCCGTCGCGGGTCACCGCGCCAAGGCGCAGCAGCGGCGGCAGGGCCCCGGGGTCGGCGCGGAAGGGCGGCTCGCGGTAGAGCTCGGGGCGCAGGGTGTTTACGTCGAACACCGGCTCCTCCTGCGGCCCAAAGTCCGGGTTGAACCAGCGGTCAAAGGCCAGCAGCACCGGCCCGCGGTAGACGGCGTGCCGCCCGTCGGAGGCGCCCTCGCCCTCCCAGAAGTGCAGCGACAGGTCCAGCTCCAGCAGCAGATGCGCGGTGCCCGCCGGCAGTTCCAGCGCAAAGAACGTCCCCGCGCGCTTGTCCTCGTAGAGCGGGTGCCCGTTTACGGACAGCGCCGTCTCCCGCGACCAGGCGGGTATGCGCAGGTGCAGCTTCAGCGCCCGCTGCGCCGTGATCTCGATCTGCACCCGCCCGCCGCGCGGGTAGTCCGTGGTTCGCACGATGCGCACCAGGCGCCCGCTGTCCAGCTGCAGCACCGTCGTCCCGGCGCAGTAGTCGCTGAGGAACACCTCGTCCCCGTCCGCAAACACCCCCCACTGGCTGAGGAGCCCAAGCAGCCGCGGCCCGTCGGCGGCGCAGCAGGAGAACTCCGGCGCCCCCGGCAGCAGCGCGACGCCTGCCGCCTCCTCGCGCTTTCCCTCCATGGCCGCGAAGCGGAAGAACCCCCGCCCCGAGGGCCGCAGCGCGCCAAGCCCGGCGTTGAGCATCGTCAGCTCCAATTCGTCCGCGATGCCGCTGTCGCGCGTGGCGCGCAGCGCGTCCGAGCAAAGGTGCGCCCACTGCACCGTGGAGCAGGTCTCGGCGGCGTATGCCCCGTAGGGATCGCCCACCGCCCGGCCGCGGTCGCCAAAGCCGCCGTTTGGCAGGCGCGAGCGCTGCCGCAGCAGGCGGTACTGCGCGTAGAGCACGCGCGCGTAGGAGGATTCCCTCGTGTAGTGCCAGAAGGTGTACAGGCTGTCCGCGGCGCAGAGCAGGCGCGCGTCCTTCTGCCGCCAGGCGGAAAGCGGCGTTCTCTCGATATGGGCCAGCAGCGACTCCGCCCCCTCTGTTTCCGCCAGGCGCGCCCCCAGGCGGCGGCAGAAGGCGCGCATCTCCTCCTCGCCCGTGGCGCGGTAGAGCAGCGCCAGCGCGTGCAGCACGGCAAAGTCCTCCGGCCGGTGCAGCGTTTCCAGGGTCTCTTTCGTCGAAAAGCGCGCCAGCACATACTGCGCCGCCCGCGTCAGCGCCGAAAAGGCCGGCAGGCTGTTCGTGGTCTTGTGCCAGAGGTACAGCGCCAGCATCCCCTGGTACTGCGTCCACAGGTCGTCGCGCGCGCTGCCCATCGCCTGCGCGCCCAGGCACCCGTCCGCGTCCTGCGACTCGTAGAGCTTGGACAGCAGGCTCTCGATCTGCGCCCGCAGCCGGGCGTCGCGGTGCATGCGGAAGATCAGGATCGCCCCCACGAGATAGCGGGAAAAATAGTCGCCGCCCGGCGCGTCGCCCTCCCGCTTGCGCAGCAGCGCGTCGGAAAGGCCGGGGTTGGCGCTGGGCGCGGGCAGCAGCCACTGCGCCGTCAGCGCGTCGATGCGCTCGCCCACCGGGCCAAAGAGCCGCATCTCCTGCAATAGGGCCAGAGCCAAGGTGTTTCCCTCCTACGGCCGCGCCGGGCGCGGAAAACCCCGTATCGGGCGCGTCCGGCGCATTGCCATGCGTTTGCTTCTATGGTACACTGTTTGCGGGGAAAATACCAGTCCCCTTGTGTTACGCGTTCCGAAAGGAGAGAAGAAGTATGCGCAATCCCGATAATCCGAGGCTCAGCCAAGTGCATCTTACGCAGGGCCTGTTTGCCGACTACGCCGAGCTCGTGCGAAAGGAAGTCATCCCCTACCAGTGGGCCGCGCTCAACGACGCCATCCCGGGCGCGGAAAAGAGCGGCTGCCTGCGCAATTTCCGCATCGCCGCCGGCAAGGAGGAAGGCGAGTTCACCGGCATGGTCTTCCAGGACAGCGACGTGGGCAAGTGGCTGGAGGCCGTGGCCTACAGTTTGACCAACCACAAGGACGCGGAGCTGGAGGCGCTGGCGGATGAGGCCATAGACGCAATCGCCTCCGCGCAGCAGGAGGACGGGTATTTGGATACCTATTTCCTGGTCAAGGAGCCGCACAACCGCTGGAAGTGCCTGCGCGACTGCCACGAGCTCTACTGCGCCGGGCATCTGCTCGAGGGCGCGGTGGCCTATTATCAGGCCACGGGCAAGGACAAGTTCTTAAACGTGATGCGCCGCTACATGGACTACATCGCATCGGTCTTTGGGCCGGGCGAAGGGCAGCTGCACGGCTATCCCGGGCACGAGGAGATAGAGCTTGCGCTGTGCAAGCTCTACGACCTGTGCGGCGAGGAGAAGTACCTGCGCCTTGCCAAGTACTTCATCGACGAGCGGGGAAGCGAGCCGAACTACTTTATCCAGGAGCTCAAGACCCGCGGCGACGCCTTCCACTGGGAGGGCAACGACAAGCAGGGCATGGAGTACTTCCAGGCGCATATCCCTGTGCGTCAGCAGTCGGAGGCGGTGGGCCACGCGGTGCGCGCGGTGTACCTGTACAGCGGCATGGCGGACGTGGCGCTGCGCACCGGCGACGAGGGGCTGAAGGCGGCCTGCCAGAGGCTGTTTGACTCCGTCGCCCACAGGAAGATGTACGTCACCGGCGGCATCGGCTCCACCTACATAGGCGAGGCCTTCACCTTTGACTACGACCTGCCGGGCGACACGGCCTACGCCGAGACCTGCGCCTCGATCGGGCTCATCTTCTTCATGCGCCGCATGCTGGAATTGGACGGCAAGGCGGAGTACGGCGACGTGATGGAGCGGGCGCTGTACAACACGGTGCTCTCCGGCATCGCCCGGGACGGCAAGTCCTTCTTCTATGTGAACCCCCTGGAGGGCTATCCGCTGGCGGACGAGCGCGACCCCGGCAAGCAGCACGTCAAGACCGTGCGCCAGAAGTGGTTCGCCTGCGCCTGCTGCCCGCCGAACGTGGCGCGCCTGCTCTCCGACATCGGCGCCTACATCTACCGCCGCGAGGGAAGCGCGGTCACCGCGGACCTGTTCATCAGCTCGGAGCTGCAGCTGCCCGGCGGCGCGGCGCTCGTCCAGGAGAGCGGCGTGCCCTTTAACGGCCGCGTGCGCTTTGCGCTGCGCGGCGACTGCCCCGGGTTCTCGCTGCGCCTGCGCTACCCGCACTGGGCCGAAAATGTCACCTGCACCGCCCCCTGCCGCCGGGAGGATGGCTACATCGTGGTGGAAAAGGACTGGCAGGACGGGGACGAGGTGGTCTTCTCCTTTGGCATGGAGGCCGAGCGCGTCTACGCCGACGCGCGCGTGCGGCAGGACTTTGGCAAGGTGTGCCTGATGCGCGGGCCGCTGGTCTACTGCCTGGAGGAGGCGTTCAACGGCAGGGATCTGCACCTGCTGCGCCTGACGCGCGAGGCGGAGATCCGCACGGAGCTGCCGGACGCGGGCGATACGCCCTACGGGCTGCCGGTCCTGCGCGCGCCCGGCGAGCGCTTTGTGCCGGAAGAGGCGGACGGCGCGCTCTACAGCGGGCGCGAGCGGGGGCGGTGGCAGGCGCAGACGCTGGTCTTCACGCCCTACTTTGCCTGGGGCAACGACGCGGTCAAGGGCGAGATGACGGTCTTCGTCCGCCAGTAGGAGGCAGGGATGCAGGGGAATCTGTGGACGATCGAGGTCTTCGGGCTGAACCTCTGGCAGATCGCCTTCTACGCGGCGCTGGTCCTCGTCGTGGGGCTGATGGTGCGGATCTACATAAAGAGCAGGTGAGGGCCGGGGGCGGAGCCGAATCAAAAGGGAAATGATGTCGCCCGAGCAACGGATGAGCTGGCGCTCATCATCTGCATCGCTCGGGCGGACGGGGCGCTCTCTGGAAAGGTCGGCGAAGGGAAAAAGAGCGGCTGCGGTCGCCCGAGCAACGGATGAGCTGTCGCTCATCATCTGCATCGCTCGGGGAGGGCGGGTTCCTTCCCTGGAGAACGGGAACGGAGGGGAGGGGGCGTCTCTGCCTAAGGAGGATCGGCTGCGCCGACAGCCACCCCTCCGGGATCAAGGAAACTTGATCCCGGAGGGGTGCCGGGGGTGCGGGGGGCTTCGCCCCCCGCACCCCCCAATGCGCAAAGGGGGAGGCTCTGCAAGGAAGCGGCGGGGGAGCGCGGGGGGGGCGGAGCCCCCTCGCCCCCCGGTCGCGTTTCCCGCACAAGCTCTGCTTGTGCGGGAAGCGCGGGCTGTCGGCGGAGCCGAATCAAAAGGGGCGCGATGTCGCCCGAGCTCGCAGAATGGGCTGACGCCCATTACCTGCATCGCTCGGGCGGACGGGGCGCTCTCTGGAAAGGTCTGCGAAGGGAAAAAGAGCGGCTGCGGTCCCCCGAGCTCGCAGAATGAGCTGACGCTCATCATC
>CALWKN010000105.1 GCA_944381265.1 uncultured Clostridia bacterium | reverse complement strand
GGACGCGCACATCGCCTACTGCGTGGACATACTGCCCGAGCGCGCGCAGGCCTTCAAGGAGAAGTTCGGCGACGCGGACACCGTCGCCTGCACGGACTATCGCGAAATGCTCAAGGACCCGCGCGTTACGGCCGTCTCCGTCTGCGTGCCCAACTACCTGCACAACCCCATCTCCATCGACTGCCTCTACGCCGGCAAGCACGTGCTTTGCGAAAAGCCCGCCTCCGTCAGCTACGACCTGGCGCGCGAGATGGCCGGCGCCTCCCACGCCACCGGCAAGGTGCTCAACATCGGCGTGGTCAACCGCTTCAACAACGCGGTCAACGCCCTGCGCGACCTGGTCCTGGCCGGGAAGCTCGGCAACGTCTACCACGTCTACTGCTCCTTCCGCGCCCGCCGCTCGATCCCGGGCCTGGGCGGCCCCTTCACCACCCGCGCCATGGCCGGCGGCGGCGTGCTGATCGACTGGGGCGTGCACTACCTCGATCTGATCAACTACGTGCTGGACATCCGCAAGGTGCTCACCGTCTCCGGCGCCTGCTACTCCAAGCTCGGCAACCCGATGCGCTCCTACGTCTACGAGGACATGTGGGCCGGGCCGCCGAACTACGAGGGCACCTACGACGTCGAGGAGTTCGTCACCGGCCTCATCCGCACGGACGTGGCCACGATCTCGCTCAACGGCGCCTGGGCCGAGAATTTGGAGGCCAAGGAGAGCACCTACATCGACTTCCTCGGCGACGCCGGCGGCGCGCGCCTGACCTACGGCGGCGGCTTCACCTACTACGGCGTCAAGGACGGCAAGCTCTATTCCGAGACGCCCGAGATCGAGAAGGGCGACATGTTCCTCTCCGAGATCCAGGCCTTCGTCAACTGCGCCCGCACCGGCGAGCACATCCGCTCCTATGTGGACAGCAATCTCATCACCGCGCGCATGATGCAGGGGCTCTACGACTCCAGCAAGCTCCGCCGCGAGGTGAACTACGACAAGAAGTCCCGCTAAGAATCAGACGGGCAGAAAGGACGATACGCATGAAGATCGGCATCATAACGGACGGGTTCCGCCTGCCGCTGCGCCAGGCGCTGCAGCAGGCGGCAAGCCTTGGCGCACGCGGCGTGCAGATCTACGCCGTCGAGGGCGAGATGGCGCCGGAGAACCTCGACAGCCAGGCGCGGCAGGACTTAAAGCGCTACATGGAAGATCTGGGCCTGGAGGTGGCGGCGCTGTGCGCGGACATGGGCGGGCACGCCTTCACGGTGGCGGAGGACAACCCCCGGCGCGTGGACCGCTCGATGCGCATCATGGACCTGGCGCTGGACCTGGGCGCGCCGGTGGTGACCACGCACATCGGCGTCGTGCCGGAAGACCCCAAGCACCCGCGCTACGCGGTGATGCAGGAGGCCTGCCGGCAGCTGGCCTGGTACGGCGAGAAGGTGAACTGCCGCTTTGCCGTGGAGACGGGGCCGGAAAAGGCGACGACGCTGCGCGCGTTCCTGGACAGCCTGGGCTGCAAGGGCATGGGCGTGAACCTGGACCCGGCCAACCTTGTGATGGTGGCGGGCGACGACCCGGTGGCGGCGGTGCACACGCTTGCGCCCTACATCGTGCACACGCACGCCAAGGACGGCGTCATGGTCGCCTACCACGACCCGGAGATCATCTACGACTTCTTCGCCGAGGGCGGCATCGGCGACCTGCGGCTGGACGAGTGCTTCCGCGAGGTGCCGCTGGGCCAGGGCTCGGTGCCCTGGGACAAGTACCTCGCCGCCCTGCGCGACATACAGTACGACGGGTACCTGACCATCGAGCGCGAGACGGGCGACGACCCGGCCGCGGACATCCAGCTGGCGGTGAACTTCCTGCGCCACAAGCTGGCGTAAGAAGGTATAGGAAGCGGAAGCGGGCCCGTTCGGGCCCGCTTTGATCAAAGTCGGGGGAGGCTGCGGCCTCCCCCGACACCCCCTCGGGGGTCTGCGGCTGGGGCGGCGTTAACGGAAAAGTCGGAAGTTCGTTCATATAGAGTTCACACGCGCGCCGATATTCCGCGTCGGCGGGACGGCGCGGGACGCGGCGGGGATACGGGGGCGAGCACGCGCCGAGGCGGTTTTCGTATGTTAGGGAGATGCAACGAAAGCGCTCTGGCGAAAATCGACGTTCTTAATGAGAATGTGCGCACTGGCTTAACCGTGGCGTCTGCGGAGGGCTGTTTTGCGCCTGCGCACGGTGTGGGTGCGCAACGAAAAAGTCTAGATTCTGTTCATATAGATTTCGCCTCCGCGCCGATATTCCGCGTCGGCGGGAGGGCGGGGGAGACGGGGCAAAGCCGCGAGAAGGGGATTCACGTATGTTGTGGCGATACAACAAAACCCATCGACGCGGAATCGACGTTCTTAACGCGAATGTGCGGCTTACGTTAACCGCGCCAGGTGCGAAGCGCTGTTTTGCGCCGCTTACGCTTCGGCTGCGCAACGAAAAAGTCCAGAGTCTATTCATATATACTTTACGCGATCGCCGATATTCCGCTCCGGCGATTGCAGCCCCTCTCCCGCCCCGCACTAGCCCTTTTACGCGGAAGCGAACCCATTCGGGTTCGCTTAGATCAAAGTCGGGGGCGGCTGCGGCCTCCCCCGACACCCCCTCGGGGCCCCGCCGCTCCGGCCCCCTCCGTTTCCCGTTCGATCGTGCGCCGCAGCCGGATGGGTGGGCGGGCGGGCCCGCAGAAGCACGAGCGAGCGCCGTTCCCGTTCCCCCCCCTTGCCCCGGGGAAACCGCCTTTCCCGCCCGGGCGCCCCCCTACTCCATCTCCAGCACCGTCAGCGTGAAGGCGGCGTCGCTGTCGAGGAAGCCGGACGCCCCCTCCCCGGCGTAGGCCTCGTTGCCGGCGTAGGCCACCTGCCCGGCGCGCGTGAGCACCGCCAGGCGCTCCTGCCCGGGCTCGACGAGCAGCCCGCCGTAGTCCTGCAGGCTCTGGTACAGCGTCCGCGCCGCCTCCGCCCGCAGCTCGCCCGCCGCCGTCAGCGGGTACAGCTCCACCACGCAGCCGCCGCTCTCGCCATAGCGCACCGCCAGCGCGTGCGCCCCGTCGGGCGCAAGCCGCAGGTCCAGCAGGTCGCCTTGCTCGCGCATCTCCTCCCAGACCACCGTCTCGCCCCCTGCCCGCAGCAGGAAGGGCGCAAAGGAGCCGCCGTCGTAGCTCGTGGCCAGCACCGCCGCCTCCGTCACCTGCAGCACCTCCCCGCCCATTTGCAGCTGCAGCGACAGCGCCGTGCTCGCTTCCTCATCCAGCGCGCCGTCCTCCAGCACCATCGCCGTCGGCCCGTATTCCGGGCTGTCGTAAGCGACGACCGCGCGCCCGCCGTCCGGGGAGACGTGCACCTCCTTGTGGTAGGCGGTAAAGTCCCCGCCGTAGAAGCGCCCGGCGTACTCCGCCGTCTTTTCCATCTCTTCAATCGTATAGTACGTCTCGGGGCCGCCGCCCGCGCTTTTTCCCCACAGCACCTCGTTCAGCGGCAGCGCCGCCATCTCCTCCAGCCAGTTCGCGCCGCTGAGCCCGCCCTGGAACTCGATCAGCTTCTCCCACAGCCGCGCGTTCTCGTTGCGCACCAGCCAAATGAAGTACTTCGTCCCGTCGCCGGAAAAGGCGTAGTCAAGGCAGTAATCGTCGCTCAGCCACGGCAGGTCCAGCACCACGCGCCCCTGCCCCGCCTCCACGTCGTACAGCGTCAGGCGCAGCGACTTGCCGCCCCCGTCCCCGCCAAAGTCCACCTCGTCGTAGAGCAGGTAGCGCCCGTCCGGCGAGAGCCGAAGGTCGTTGTAGTCGATCTCGCCCAAATCCGCCGCTTCCTCGTAGAACCCCGAGCGCGGCTCCACGCGCTGCAGCCGCACGCCGTCCCGCGGCGCGCCCAGCGCGATGTACAGCCGCCCGCCCTCCATGGCAAAGGGCGTCAGCCAGCCGTCGCCGTCCAGCACGCCGCTCTGGAAGCTGAAGGGCGAGATGCGCGATACGCGGAAGTTCGCGTCCGCCGCCTCCTCCGGGTCCGACGCGGGCGTGGGCGTGGGCAGGACCACCGTCCGGTCGCGCAGGAACGGCCCCGCGCAGCCGCAAAGCCCCAGGGCGAGCCACAGCGCAAGGCACAGCGCCGCCGCCTTTTTCATCCTTCCTCCCCTCCTTCCCGCAGCGGGAACAGCGCCTCGAACAGCGTGTAGCCGCCGCGGCAGCGCGCGCGCATGCGCCCGCCGTGTTCCTCGACGATCTTTTTGCACAGCGGCAGGCCCAGCCCCGCGCTGCCCATCTCGCGCGACTTGGTCTTGTCCGCGCGGTAGAACGGCTCGAACAGCTTCTCCGCCTCCGCGTCGGAAAAGCCGCGCCCGCGGTTGACCACGCGCAGCGCCGCGTACCCCCCGCTGCGCTCGGCAAGCGCCCAGATCACTTCCCCCGCCTCGCCGTACTTTAGGGCGTTGCCCAGCAGGTTGATGCACACCTCGCGCACCCGCTCCTCTCTGCCTAGGATCGGCAGTTGCTCCTCCCCGTCAAAGCGGATCGCGCAGCCGTAGCGCGCCGCGCGCAGGTTCATGGACTCCGCCACCGACCGCAGCGTCGCGGCGGCGTCCATCGGCTCCCGCGCCCGGCCGCGCTCGCTGTCGCCCATCTCCAGCAGCTGGATCACCATGCGGTGCAGGCGCGCGCTCTCGTGCGTGATGTGCGTAAGGCCCTTCTCAAACAGCTCTTTCTCCTCCGGCCCGGCCTGCGAAAGCAGCTGCGCGTAGCCCTGGATGGTGGTAAGCGGCGTCTTTAACTCGTGTGTCACATTGTTGTAAAACGCCTGGCGGCTGTCCAGCAGCCGCAGTATGCGCACGCGGTCCTCGCCTATGCGCGTGAACTGCTCGCCCACCGTGCGCAGCATCTCGTCGTAGTTCTCCGACAGCTCCGCCACCTCGTCGCGCGGGCGCCTGCGCTTGCCCGGCTTTGACGCGCCGCGCTCCGGCACCGGGATGTTCCCCTGCCGCATCTGCGCCGCCACGCGCGAGGACAGGGCGCTGAGCCGCCGCACCGGGGCCAGTATGTGGTTTAAGAACAGCAGCACCACCGCGCAGATGCACAGCAGCGCCGCCACCGTGCCGGTGAGCAGCGTATTTGCCAATTGCGCGAAGCGGCGGTAGAGCGCGGAATAGTCCAGCTCGTAGCCGATGAGGCCGACGCTCCTGCCCGAGACCTCCAAGGGCGAGACGAACGTAACGCGCAGGCTCCCGTCCTCGCCGTAGTGCAGGCTGTAGGCGGACTGGCCCTGCAGGGCGCTAAAAAATGCCGGGTCCTCGGTCTGGCCGTAGCTTGCCTCGCCCACGCGCCAGCCGCCCTCGCCCACGGAGAGCAGCGGCGCGCCGTCCAGGGCGTAGAGCGTCAGCGGCCGGCGGCCGGAGGCGTAGAGCTCCTCGGCCAAGGGGCGGGCGCAGGCGCGCAGGCCCTCCTCGTCGTTGTTGCGCTCCTCCAGCATCAGGTACTGGCGCACATAGGACTCGGTGGAGCGCTTGAGCGTCTCCAGGTCCTCCGTAACGCTCCCCTCCAGCGCCGCGTCCAGCTGCTGCATGGCCAGGAAATAGAGCAGCACGCAGCCGCAGGCGGCCAGCAGCAGCAGCCCGGCCGTGAGCCGGAAGCGCAGGCTCTGATAGATGCGCCGCCGGCGGCGGGCCTCAGGCGCGCGGCGCATAGCGGTAGCCCACGCCAAAGACGGTGAGCAATTGGCCGTTCAGGCTGAGCTTCTTGCGCAAACGCTGGACGTGGATGTCCACGGTGCGGCTGTCGCCCTCAAAGTCGTATCCCCAGACGTGCAAGAGCAGCTGCTCGCGCGAAAAGACCTGGTGCGGGTGCAGCACGAAGAAGCGCAAGAGCTCAAACTCCTTGGGCGTAAGGCTGACGCGCGCGCCGTCCAGGAACACCAGCCACTCCTTCTGCGAGATGGTGAGCCTGCCGCTGTGCAGGATCTCCGGCTCCGGCGGCGGCGGGGTCGTCTTTTCGAAGCGGCGCAGTATGGCCTTGACGCGGCCCACGACCTCGCGCAGGTCGAAGGGCTTGGTGATGTAGTCGTCCGCGCCCGTCTCCAGGCCCAGGAGCTTGTCCTCGACGCTGCCGCGGGCGGTGAGCATGACGATGGGCAGATTGTACCGCTCGGTCAGCTGGCGGCAGACCCAGACGCCGCTGACGTCGGGCAGCATCCAGTCCAGCAGCACCAGGTCCGGGCGCTTTTGCGCCGCCAGCTCCAGCCCCTCGGCGCCGCTGTAGCCGCAGCGCACGGCGAAGCCCTCGCGCCCGAAGCCGTAGGCCAGTATGTCCGCGATGGGCTTCTCGTCCTCGATGATCAGCAGGTCCTTCTCCGCCATGGCGATCCCTCCACACTCCACTTGGCTATAGTATAGCGCATAGTTATTTCCAAGTTGTATCCGCGGGGGGATTTTTTTCGCTATTCGCTATAGGAAGCGGAGGCGAACCCTGGCGGGTTCGCCTGATCGAAGTCGGGGGAGGCTGCGGCCTCCCCCGACACCCCCTT
>CALWKN010000104.1 GCA_944381265.1 uncultured Clostridia bacterium | reverse complement strand
CCGCCGTTGGGGCCGGTGATGACCACAAGCCTGTGATCCGGTATCTCCAGGTCGATCCCCCGCAGGACCGCGTCGCCCTCGGGAGCCGTCCACTTTATGTTCCGCAGCGTCAGCACGCGGCAGCACCTCTTTCTCTTCTTTCGTCAAAGCGGGGAGACTCTCCCCGCCCTTCAGTATATCGCAGGAACCTCCGCTTGGGAAGGTGTTTTCGGGAAATTTCCCGCCGATCTTTCGCTTGTAGTGTACCCGTCTGCGCTTCTTTTGAAACAAAGCCCCCCGGAGCCGCGGCTCCGAGGGGTTCTGTCCGCGCCTGCGCTTTACGCCGGCAGGCCGAAGAAGAGCAGGTTCGCCGCAAGGCCCAGCGCGCCGCACAGCGCCATGACCAGTATCGGGTTCCACTTGCACTTGCGCAGCGCCAGGAAGGCCGCAAGGAACAGCGCCGCGCCGATCCAGTCCACGTTTTGGAGCGACCAGGCGCTCTCGCCAAAGAGCACGGTGACAAGTATGCTCAGGCCCGCTCCGGCGATCAGCGCCACCACCGCCGGGCGCAGGCAGGAGAGCACCGTGTCCAGCGCCTTTGCGCCCTTGTACTTGTAGTAGACCTTGGCAAGCACCGAGACGATGAGAAGCGACGGCAGTATGCAGCCGAAGGTGGCGATGACCGCCCCCGGCAGCCCGGCAATGCGAATGCCGACGAACGTGGCGGAATTGATGGCGATGGGGCCGGGCGTCATCTCGGCGATGGTGATAAGGTCCGTGAACTCGCGCATCGTCAGCCAGGGGTGCGTTTCCACCACCTGCGCCTGGATCAGGGGCATGGCCGCGTAGCCGCCGCCGATGCTGAACAGACCCACCTGCAAAAAGCTCCAGAACAGCTCAAGCAGCGTCACTTTGCCCCCTCCTTTCTGCGCAGGTAGAGGATCTTGCCCACGCCCACCAGCGCCGCGGCGAGTATGATGAAGATCACGTTGACGTCAAAGACCGCCGTGGCCAGGAAGGCCGCCGCCATCAGCGCGATGGCAAGCGCGCTGCGCTCCTTCACCACGCCGCGCCCCAGGCTGCACACCACGTCCAGTATCACCGCCGCCACGCCCGCCTGCATGCCGCGCAGCACCAGCGCCACATAGGGGTTCGCGGCAAAGGCGGCGTAGAACAGCGAGATGACGGACAGTATGATCATCGGCGGCAATATCGTCCCCACCACCGCCGCGGCCATGCCCAGGCCGCCGCCCACGCGCCAGCCGACCAGTATCGCCGCGTTGACCGCGATGGCCCCGGGCGAGGACTGGGCCAGCGCCGCCAGGTCCAGCATCTCCTTTTCGTCGATCCAGTGCAGGCCGTCCACGAACTTGCGCTGCATGAATGTGATGATGACAAAACCGCCGCCGAATGTGAACGTGCTGATGTAGAACATGCTTGAGAACAGCTGCCAGAGCAGCTTCCCCTTGGGGACGCGCGCCCGCTTTTCCGACAATTTGCATTCCTCCTCTGCGTATAAGCATACACCTTGCCCTTTCATGTTGCAAATGCTATTATAGTATAAAGTCCATGCTGATTTTGTTATGTAGGAGGGGACGCGCATGACGGTGCGGCATCTGCGCATATTTCTCGCGGTGTACCGCATGGGCGGGGTGACGCGGGCGGCGGAGACGCTGCACATGACGCAGCCCGCGGTGACCCGCGCCATACAGGAGCTGGAGCGCTACTACGGCGTGCGCCTGTTTGAGCGCATCAACCGGCGGCTGCTGGTGACGGAGGCGGGGCGGCATCTCTACGCCCAGGCGCTGCACCTGGTGGACCTCTTTGAGCAGATGGAGACCAGCCTGCGCGACTGGGACGCGCTGGGCATACTGCGCATCGGCAGCAGCATCGCCCTGGGCACGCACGTTTTGCCGGAGCTGATGCTGCGCTTCCGTGCCGAGCACCCCGCGCTGCGGCCGCAGGTGACGATACAGAACGGCGGCACGCTGCAGCGCCTGCTGCTGGACAACCGCCTGGACCTGGCGCTGATCGAGGGCAGCATCGAGCACCCGGACCTCATGGCCGAGCCCTTTCTCACCGACCGCATGGCGCTGCTGCTGCCGCCCGGGCACCCGCTGCTGCAAAAGGCGCGCGTGGAGCTGGCGGATCTGGCGCAGTGCGAGCTGCTGCTGCGCGAGGAGGGCAGCGCCGGGCGCGCCTTTCTCGACCACGTCTTCGCCGTGCACGGCCTGCCCGTGCGCCCGGCCTGGGAGAGCGCCAGCACGCAGGCGCTGGTGCAGGCGGTGAGCAAGGGGCTGGGCGTGGCCCTGCTGCCGCTGATGCTGGTGCGGGAGGAGATCGAGCGCGGCACGGTCTGCACGCGCGAGATCTGCGACGAGAAGCTGGAGCGGCCAAGCCACATCGTCTTCCACCGCAACAAGTTCCTCACCCGCGCCGCGCGCGACTTCATCGCCCTCTGCCGCGCCCGCGCCGCAGGCTGACGCCCTGGCAACGTTTTGGCAACAAATTTCGCCCCCGCGCTTTTGGGCCGCAAAGGCCCTCCTGCGCGGGGGCGAAAACGCTGCCGGGGATTCGCGCTTGTCCTTGGAATGCGCGGACAAAACGGCTCGCCGCCTGGCAACCGTTTGGCAACGATAGAGGAAAAACGGCTGCTCGGGCAGCAGAGCGTGAGCGTGCAGACCGTCCACATCGCGGGGCCGCCCGCGCCAAAGGGGCGGCACGTCTTCCGGCGCGGGCGCGCCGTTTAAAAGCTCCTCCTGCGGCAGGCCCGCGGCGGGCGATCGTCCTGAATCCTGCAGCCACGAACAGGGGAACTTCCGGTCGCGGGGCAAAAAAATCCCGCCGGAGTCCGTTTTCGCGGCTTCCGGCGGGCGGGGCTTTCAGGCCAGCAGATCGCGCAGCGCCTGCAGCATGGCGGCGCAGTCGTCCTTGGAGACGGTGACGCAGACGCTGCCGTCCTTGCGCAAGGCGTAGTTGTTGATGCTGAAGTCCAGGTACTCCACGGTCATCTCCGTGCCGTCGGAGAAGGCGTAGCGAAGGGTGAGCGCCGCCGCGGCCTCCGCCACGTCCGCCTCTTCGGCAAAGCCGTTGACCGGCACGACGTTGACCTGCTGGAAGGCGTCCTTAAAGGCGGCGGCGTCCACGGCCGCGCCGTCGCGCGTGACCGCGTCCTCCTCGCCGCTGCGGTCGATGGCAAAGGTCGCCTGCACGCCGTCCAGGTCCACGGTGAGCGCGTCCACGCCGTTTATGGCCACGATGTTGGCAAACTCGTTGACAAGGGCGGGCAGCGCAGCGCCGTCCAAGAAGGCGACGTCCGCGCTCTCGACGGTGTAGACGTCCTTGCCGCCGTCAAAGCAGGCGTAGTAGCTGCCAAGGCCGGCGTCGCCGCCCAGGTCCATCTGCAGCGTGCTGCCGTCGCCGTAGGTGAGCAGCAGCGTGCGCCAGGGGGCGTCCAGGCCGTATTGCGCCTTGTCCTCCGTGCTGCGCACAAAGGAGCTGAGCTCTATGCCGGAAAGGCCGCTGATGAGCGCGTCGGCGGCGGCGGTGTCGGTGTTGGCCAGGGCGGGCTCGACGATCTGCCACTGCGTGAAGGCCGCGCCGCCGGTGCGGGCGCGGTGCGTCATGGCGAACGTCTCGCCCTCCGTCACGAGGGAGAAGGCGGCAAGGTCGCTCGTGGAGATGGCAAAGCCCTCCAAATCGCGATAGGCGGAGATCCCGGCGGAGTACATCTCGACGATGAGCGGGCGCATCAGGTAGACGGTGTCGCCGCCGTCCACGCGCACATAGTAGTGCTGGGAGGCGGGAGCCACGTCGCCGATCTCAAGCGTCAGCGTCGAGCCGTCGCCGTAGGTGAAGACGGCGGTGGAGAGCGGCTCGTCCAGGCCAAAGGGCGCAAAGTCCGTCACTCCTTCGGCGGCGACGCCCTCGGCCAGGAGCGTGGCGGCGTTGGAGAAGGCGGCCTCGCAGGCGGACTGCGAGGTGAGCGCCGAGCTGAGCTCGCGCACGCTGTAGACGCCCTCGCGCCTTGTGATGGTCACGGCGGTACGGCCGTGGATCTCGATCTTCTGCACGTTGTCCGCCGTGGTCTCGGTAAGGTGTATGGTGTGGTCGGTGTTGAGCTCTATGTACTCGCTTATGCTCTCGGCCAGTTTCGTCACGCCTATGCCCGCGGCCGCCAGCACCACCACGCCGCACAGCGCCAGCAGCAGCAGGCGCCCCAGGCGCGCGTCCCGGCGGCGAATGGGCTTTTTCAGGTCTTCGCCGTCCTGCAGGCGGATCGGCTCCTTCTTTTCCTCGTTCATAAACCCTCCATATGTCGCGTGAACGCAAGAAATTGTACCATGCAAGCGCATGATACAATTTCTGCGGTTGTGAAATCGGATTTTTAGCCCTTGACCGCGCCGAGCGTCAGACCCTTGACGAAGTACTTCTGCAGGAAGGGGTAGACGCAGGCGATGGGCACGACGGAGATGACCGTCATGGCGGCGCGGATGGTCTGGGTGGTAACGCGGCCGCTGCCCTCGGAGGCGGTGGAGGCCATGGCGTCGGCGGTGACCGAGTCGCCGGTCATGGAGTTCGCGGTGTCCAGTATGCGCTTGAGCTCGTACTGCAGCGTGATCAGGTCCTTCTCACCGGAACAGTAGAGCATGGTGTCGAACCACTGGTTCCACTGGCTGACGCTGACGAACAGGCCGATGGTGGCGATGACGGGCATGGACAGCGGGAACACGATGCCGAACAGGATCCGGTATTCGCTCGCGCCGTCGATCTTGGCCGACTCGATCAGCTCATAGGGCAGGCCCTGTATGAAGGAGCGCATGACCAGGACGTTGAAGGCGGAGATGCAGCCCGGCAGTATGTAGACCAGGAAGTTGTTCATCAGGCCGTAGGCGCGGTAGGTCAGGAACGTCGGGATCAGACCGCCGCTTACGTACATGGTGAAGAGCACCATCTTGGTCACGGCCGAGCGCAGCACGAAGTCGCGGCGGCTCATGACGTAGGCCAGCATCATCGAAAGCGGGATGCTCAGCGCCGTGCCGATCACCGCGCGCAGGGCCGAGATCATCGCGGAATGCGGGATGGTCGAGCTCTGCAGCAGGATGGTCTCATAGCTGCGCAGGGAGAAGACGCGCGGCCAGAGGTAGATGCCGCCGTAGACGGCGTCGGTGGAGTCGTTGAAGGAGATGGCCACGGTGTTCAGGAACGGGTAGAGCGTGATCACGCAGACCATCAAGAGCAGAATCGTATTGACGATGTCGAAGATCAGGTTCGCCGTCTTGGTGGAAACAAGACCCGTCTTCATCTTTTGCTTTTGCATCGGCTGTGCAGTCATTTTTTGCCACCCCTTTCCTTACATGATGCCCTCGCCGTCCAGACGCTTCGCCAGCAGGTTGCAGCCGACGATCAGCACGACGGAGACAAGGGAGTTGAAGATGGACATCGCCGAGCCCTGCGCCCACATGCCGTACTTCATATAGAAGTCGTAGATGTAGACCTCCAGGGTGGAAGCGGTCTCCGTGGTGGAGGCGGATTTCAGCAGGTAGACCTGCTCGAACCCGACCGACAGCAGGCGGCCGATGGACAGCACCAGCAGAATCTTGATCGTGGGCGTGATGGAGGGCAGGGTGATGTTCCAGATCTTGGAGAAGCGGCCCGCGCCGTCGATGTCGGCGGACTCGTAGAGCGAGGGGTCGATGGAGGTCATGGCCGCAAGATACACGATGGCGTTGTAGCCCGCGCTCTTCCAGACGTCGGCCAGGGCGACCATCAGCCAGAAGATCTGCGGCATGCCCATGAAGGAGACGGGGTGATCGATGATGCCCAGGGCCAGCAGCACCTCGTTGACAATACCGCTGTCCGGGGAGAAGGTGACGAAGATCAGGTTCGCCGCCACGACCCAGGAGACGAAGTGCGGCAGGTAGGAGATGGTCTGCACGGTGCGCTTAAACCAGCTGACGCGCACCTCGTTGATCATCACTGCCAGCATCAGGGAGAAGACATAGGAGAAGATGATCTTCAGCACGCCCATGCCGAGGGAGTTCTTGAGGCCGCGCCAGAAGTACTCGTCCTGGAACAGCGCCTGGAAGTATTCCAGGCCGCGGAACTCATTGGCAAAGACGTTGAAGCCCGTGGTCGGCTTATAATTGAAGAAGGCGACCAGCCAGCCCCACAGCGGAACATAGTTGAAGAGAAGGACCAGTATCACCGGCAGGGACAGTATGACCAGCTGTCTTTGCCGCCAGACCTGCCGCCAGAAGCCGATCTGCTTTCTCGGCTTTACAATCGCGCTGCTCTGTGCGCTCACAGGAAATCCCCCTTTTCTTGAAATTGGGTCCGTTCTTTCGCGTGTCGTGTGCCGGAGCTTGAATCTCGCCGTTTGGGAGGATTTCCGGACGGAGCTCCTCAGGGAAGCGGGAACGGCCCTTGCGGGGGACGACTGCCGTCCCCCGCGCCGTTCTTCGCGGATTCAAACCAGGCTTAGTTCTGGTAGTTGGGCGCGCTCTCCTGCGCCATCTGGGTGACGAGCTCCTCGTACTCGGCCAGGGGCAGATCGTCCAGCTTGCTGACGAACTCGTCCCACACGGCGTCAAAGTCCTCGGGCGCGCACTGGGCGAGCTTGGGCACGTACTCCAGGGTGATGGTCAGAGCGGTCTCGCCGGCGATCTTTCTGGGGTCGCTGGTGTCGATGCGCTGGCGGATGGAGTAGCCGGGCTCATAGGTGGCGTCGTAAGACGGGTTGAACCAGTCGCAGAAGGTCTGCGCGTCGTAGTGGGAGAGGAACTCCAGCTCGTAGTCCTCGTAGGCCTGCTGGGCGTACTCCGGCGTGTTGGAGGGGGAGGCGATGGTGCCGCTCTCCGGGAAGGCCTCCAGGCCCGGCCAGAAGTAGAACCAGCCCATCTGCTCGATGCCCTGCTCCTGCTTGTAGTAGACGTCGTTGTACTGCGCCCACTGCTCCTCGGTCTTGGTCAAACCGCCGTCCTCGCCGTAGGACCAGTCGGTGCCCTCAACGCCCCAGCGCAGGACCGTCTGGCACTCCTCGCTTGCCAGGTCGTCCAGGAACTGGAAGGCGCGGTCCGGGTCCTCGCAGGTGACGGAGATGCCGATGCCAAAGCCGGGCTGGAAGGTGCGCGCGCCGCGGTAGAGCTCGGTCTCCACGCCCTCAAAGACGACGGGGAAGGCCACCAGCATGCGGGAGGGGTCGTTGGCCTCCAGCGCGTCCAGGCCGACGGAGATCATGGAGCGCTGGTCGTACATGCCCGCCACGCGGCCGGAGCCGATCTTGGACTGCAGCTGCTCGTCCGTCTGCATGAACATCTCCGGGTCGGCGATGCCCAGGTTCCACATCTTGTTGAGCATCTTGCAGAACTCCTTCTGGAAGTCCTGCGTCATGATGACCTTGGCCTCGAGCGTGTCCTGATCGATGACGGTCAGGCCGTCGTTCGGGTAGCCGGCCAGGAAGCGGGAGCCGCCGTACTGCACGGCGGAGGCGCGCCAGGCCTCGGTGGGCTCGGTGACGCCGATGGTGGACTGACCGTTATAGGTCGGGTTCTTCTCGACGTAGTCGATGATCAGCTGCTGCCACTGCTCAAAGGTGGTGACCTGCGGGTAATCGGCCTGCTTGAGCAGGTCCATGTTCAGGTAGTACCCGGCGGTGGGGTAGACGGCGTTCTCGGAGGCGTGGTTGCCGAACCAGTAGATGTTGCCGTCCTCCTGCGTCATCAGCTTGATCTGGGAAGCGGTGTAGCAGTTCTTGATGTTGGTGCTGTTTTCGATGTAGTCGTTGAGCGGGACGAAGGCGCCGGCCGCCTTGAGGTCGCCGGAAGCGTCAGACGTGGTGAGCAGGTCCGGGTACTCGCCCGCGGCGATCAGAAGGGAGGCCTTCTGGCGCACGTCGGAGCCGACCAGGTACTCGATCTCCAGGTCGACGTTCGTCTTTTCCTTCAGGTACTGGCCGACCGGCGTGTCGATCCACGGGTCGACGGTGGAAGTCGCCGCCGCCATCTGCAGCAGCGAGAAGGTCGCGGGCGTGCGCTCGTCGCCGTTGGCGGCGGCAGAGCCGTCGCCCTCTGCGGGCGCGTTGGCGTCGCCGGTAGAGCAACCGGCAAGCAGGCCCACGGTCATCAGCAGCGCGATGAGCAGGGCCAGGCCTTTCTTTGCGGACATGGTTCTGATTCCCCCTGTGTGTGTATTTGGCGGAATGTAAATCTTGCGTAAGCATTCCACCGACACCCAGTTTACACAGGGGACCGAGAAAAATCAATAGATTTTCCGGTGAATTTCTACAGAATCCCGCATCTCGGAACAATCCTCGGCGGATTTCCCAAGGTTTTCCGGGAATTTTCCAATGTCCTCAGCGCGGTTTTTCCGAGCTGAACGAAGGAGGGGCCTCGCGCGCCGCGCGCGGAATTTGACTTTTCTGTAAACGTCGGTGA
Organism: uncultured Clostridia bacterium; assembly: GCA_944381265.1. Classification (GTDB taxonomy): domain Bacteria; phylum Bacillota; class Clostridia; order Christensenellales; family UBA1750; genus Spyradocola. The sequence goes on along the minus strand of CALWKN010000104.1, from coordinate 9,247 downwards.
GGGCGGTTCACCTTTGTTCTTTTTCCGTAAAGTTTTCCGGATTCGCCTCTGCCGAGTTTTGAAAGAGGGCCTGTGGGGGCGCTTGCGCGTCCGACACAGGCCCGGGTCCAGGGTTTGCGCTTAGTTCTGGTAGTTGGCCGCGCCTTCCTGGATCATCTGCGTGGCGAGCTCTTCGTACTCGTCCAGGGGCAGCTCGTCCAGCTTGCTGACGAACTCGGCCCAGACGGTCTCAAAGTCCTCGGGCGCGCACTGCGTCAGCTGCGGGATGTACTCCAGGGTGATGGTGAGCGCGGTCTCGCCGGCGATCTTTCTGGGGTCGCTGGTGTCGATGCGCTGACGGATGGACCAGCCGGGTTCGTACTCCGCGTCATAGGACGGGTCGAACCAGTCGCAGAAGGTCTGCGCGTCGTAGTGGCTGAGGAACTCCAGCTCGTAGTCCTCGTACGCCTGCTGCGCGTACTCCGGCGTGTTGGAGGGAGAGGCGATGGTGCCGCTGGTGGGGAAGGGCTCCAGGCCCGGGTAGAAGTTGAACCAGCCCATCTGCTCGATGCCGGAGGTCTGCTTGTAGTTGATGTCGTTGTACTGGGCCCACTGCTCGTCGGTCTTCACCAGGCCGCCGTCCTCGCCGTAGGACCAGTCGGTGCCCTCGATGCCCCAGCGCAGGACGGTCTGGCACTCCTCGGAGGCGAGGTCGTCCAGGAACTGGAAGGCGCGGTCGGGATCTTCACAGGAGACGGTGATGGCCAGGCCGGAGCCGCCGGCGAAGGACCGCGGGCCGCGGTAGCGCTCGCGCTCCACGCCCTCAAAGGTCACGGGGAAGGCCACCAGCATGCGGGAAGGATCGTTGGCTTCCAGAGCGTCCAGACCGACCTGGATCATGGAGCGCTGGTCGTAGGTGCCGGTGATGCGGCCGGAGCCGATCTTGGCCTGCAGCTGCTCATCGGTCTGCATGAACATCTCGGGGTCGGCAACGCCCAGGTTCCACATGCGGTTGAGCATGAGGCAGAACTCCTTCTGGAAGTCCTGGGTCATGATGACCTTGGCCTCGAGCGTCTCGGGATCGACGACGGTCAGGCCGTCGTTCTGGTAACCGGCCAGGAAGCGGGAGCCGCCGTACTGCACGGCAGAGGCGCGCCAGGCTTCGGTGGGCTCGGTGATGCCGATGACGGAGGTGCCGTTATAGGTGGGGTTGGCCTCGACGTACTCGATGATCAGGTCCTGCCACTGCTCAAAGGTGGTGACCTCGGGGTAACCGGCCTTTTCCAGCAGGTCCATGCTCAGGTAGTAGCCGGCGCTGGGGTAGACGGAGTTCTCGGAGGCGTGAGAGCCGAACCAGTAGATGTTGCCGTCTTCCTGCGTCATCAGCTTGAGCTGGGACTCGGTGAAGCAGTTCTTGATGTTGGTAGAATTCTCGATGTAGTCGTTGAGCGGGATGAAGGCGCCGGCCGCGAAGTAGTCGCCGGAGGCGTCGCCCGTGGTCATGATGTCCGGATACTCGCCCGCGGCGATCAGAAGGGAGGCCTTCTGGCGGACGTCAGAGCCGACCAGGTACTCGATCTCCAGCTCGACGTTGGTCTTCTCCTGCAGCCACTGGCCCACAGGGGTGTCCAGCCAGGGGTCGACCGTCGTGGTGGCGGAAGAGGAGTAGAAGAAGTGGAAGGTCGCGGGGGTGCGCTCGGCAGCGGGTTCCTCGGCCGCGGGCTCGTCGCCGGACGCCGCAGGTTCGCTGGAGCCGGTCTCAGCGGGTTCTTCGGCCGGCGTTTCCGCGGGGGTGGAGCAGCCGGCGAGCATGGCCACAAGCATCATCAGCGACAAGATGATGGCGATGCTCTTCTTCAGGGACATAGCGATTCCTCCTTTTCTGATCTGCGCATACGGGCGCGGAAGTATGGACAATCTGTGTCCGTACTTGTTAAAAACAGTTTACAAAATTTTTCCTAAAAATACAAGGGGTTTTCCCCGAAAATTTGCATAAATTTCCACATTGTGGAACGAGTCCCTCTGGAATGCGATAGAAACGCCGTTTCTTTTTTGTTATTGCTTCATAACCAACTCTGTAAATCCGTAAAAATGGACTGATTGTGTTTACATAAATATTATCTATGTTTCGCGCGTCATGAAGGAAATCGCCCGCTTCGCTTTTGGCGCGGGCAAAGCTGCGCACACGGGATGGGGCTGTACAGAGATACCGCATCGTGCTATACTTTTTCCGGTCCGCCGCATGGGAAGCGCGGACGGAAGGAGGGCGCGCTGTGACGGTTTTTTTCGCCGCGGAGGCGGCGTATCTCACTGTGTTTTGCCGCGCGGAAGCGGCGGAAAACGGGCTGCGCTTCCGCGACGCGCAGCTGCCGGAGCTCTGCGCCCACAACCTGCTCTTTCTGCCCGAAGCGCCGGAAGAGTCGGCGCTTTGCGCCCTGCTGCGCCGGGAGGCGGCCCGCTGCCGCGCGGAGGGCCTGCCCTATCTGCAGCTGTTGGTGGAGGGCAAATCGCCCTTCTGTGCGGCTTTGGCGCAGCGGACGCTGTGCGACTACTATGTGCTGCCGGGGGAGATCCGGCGCCCGCGGCCGGACCTTGCGCTGCTGCCCATGGACGCCTCAACGGCGGGCGCGGCGCTGGGCTTTGACCTGCAGGTCAACGGCGAACCCTATGGCGCGGGCTTCATCCGGCGGCGCTTTGTGCGGCGGCTGCCGGTGTACCTGGCCGGGCGCGTGCAGCACCTGCTGGGCTGGCACGCCGGGCGGCCGGTCTGCGCCTGCGACCTCTTCCTCTGCGGGGAGACGGCCAAGATCGAGGACGTGGACGTGGCCCCGACCTGGCAGAGGCGGGGATTTGGCCGGGCGATGCTGGCCGCGGCGGCGTATCGGGCGCGGGCGGGCGGCGCGCGCGAGATCTACCTGGTGGTCGAGCGCGGGTCCGGCGCACAGGCCGCCTACGAGGCCTGCGGCTTTGTCCGGGCCGCCGCGCGCGAGGAGCTCCTCTTCTCCTCCGCCGACCCGTCTTTCTTCTAAAGCGCACACACAAAAACGCCCGCCGGCGAAGCGGCAGGCGGACGTCTATTGCGGATAGGTGAGGAGGTTGAAGCGCTCGCGCGGGGCGAGTATGCCGTTGTAGAGCGCGGTGAGTTCCGCGGCGGCGCGGGAAGGCGCGGGCGGCTCGGGGTTGGCCAGCGGGCGATAATACAGGTACATATCCACGCCGTATATGGAGTAGAACAGGCGCGGCACGCGCACAAAGCCCAGGCGCTCGTAGAAGGCGATGCGGCGCAGGCACTTGCGGCGCTCGTCGCTGCTGGCGGCCAGTTCCGGCTTCTCCACCTCGGCGTACAGGCCGTCGCAGGCGGCGAAATCCTCCAGTATCGAGCGCAGGAAGGCGCTGCCCACGCCCAGGCCGCGCATCTCCGGCTCCACGGCGTAGAGCAGCAGCAGGCGGCTGCTCACCTCCGGCGCGGACAGGAGGAACGCGTAGGCGGCCTCCAGGCTCTGGCGGGCGCAGAGCCGCCCCTCCACAAAGCCGTTTTCCAGGTGCTGGCGCATCTTGCGCAGCGGCGGGTACTCGATGGGCGGAAAGTCGCGCGCCACGCGGCGGTAGACGGCGGAGAGCTCCGCCTCCTCCAAGGGGCGAATGGAAAGCATGGGAAATCCTCCTCCTTACTCAGCGGCGCGGGGCACGTAGACGATGTCGCTGACGGAGCGCTCCTGGTTGGCCGTGCCGCAGGGGGTGGAGATGACCTTGCCGTTGAAGTACATGCAGCTGGTCATGCCGCCGTCCAGGTTATAGGCCTGCACGCAGCCAAGGTCCAGCATGTACTGCGCCAGCTCCTCTATGGTCATGCCCTCGCTGTAGCCGGGCAGGCGGCCGTCCACCACCACGGCCACGATGCTGCCGTCCGCCCGCTGGCCCAGGGCCGTGCGCGGGTTCTCCGGGGAGACGTCGGTGGCAAAGCGCTCCGGCAGCGCGCCGTCCCTGACCAGAGCCGGGCCGAAGGACCAGCTGTCCCAAAGGCCCTGCTTCAGCAGCGTTTCTGTGTCCATCTCCTCCTCGTCCAGCACGCGCATGCTGCCGTCGGCAAAGAGGCAGAGCGCCTCGCGCGCCGGGTCGTCGCGGTAGAGCGCGCCCTCTCGCACGATCACGCCGTCGCTGCGGAAGCCGCAGTAGTCGCCGTTGATGGCAAAGACCGCGTCCACGCTCTGCGCGATCTCCCGCGTCTTGGCGCGCACGTTTTCGCCGAAGGCGCCGTCGGCAAAGGCCGTGCGCAGCGGCAGCGCCTCGCCCTTTTGGGTGAGGACAGCGACGGTGGCCACGACCCCCTCCCGCGGCTGCTGGCGCTCGATGTCGATGCGCACGTCCGCGTCCTCATACAGCCAGCGCCCGTTTTCGGCGTCCTCTTCCAGTATCGTGACAAAGGGCGTGGGCGAAGGCGTCGGGGTGGCGGACTCGCTGGGGGCCTCCTGCGTCCCGGCCGCGCTCGGCGTGGGCGCGGGCGTCGCGGCGGGCGTTACGGTGGGGGCGGGCGTCGCGGCCGCCACGGGCGCGCCCACCACCATGTAGGGCAGGCCGAAGAGGCAAAAAGCCGCCGTCAGCGCCGCCGCCAGCAGCGCCGCCCCCTTCTGCCGCCCGTTCAGGCGCGGGCGCTTGGGTTTTCCGTCCGGTGTATAGCGGGTGTTCATCTCTCGTCGTTCCTTTTCTCTGCAGCGGGTATCCCCCCGCGAAAAACAGGGGGCGATTCCATCATAGCACAATTTGCCGCATTATGGAAGGACGGGGCTCCATCCAATTTGTAACAATTTGTCGGCGCTTTTCTCTGTTAAAACTTGCGGCCCCGCCTTGACAAGGGGCGGAAAATGGTCTACTCTTTTCCTGCAATGGTATAGGCGCGGCGACCCGGAGACAAGTACCCGCAGGCGGCAACGCAGCCAGAGAGCCGGCATTTGGTGGAAGCCGGCGGCGGCGCGGCGGGGAAGGCGGCCGGCGAGCGCCAGGAAGAGCAAATGAAGGCGGGCGGGGCGTTTTGCTTCGCCAACTTGGGTGGAACCGCGGAAAGCAGGGCCTTTTCGTCCCAAACGACGGGACGGGAGGGCCTTTTTGGCGCCCGCAAAGACGAGGAGGAAAACGAATATGGCAGCACCTTCCATGGACAAGCTGGTCGCCCTGTGCAAGGGGCGCGGCTTCATCTTCGCCGGGTCGGAGATCTACGGCGGCCTGGCCAACACCTGGGACTACGGCCCCCTGGGCGTGGAGTTCAAGAACAACGTAAAGCGCGCCTGGTGGCAGAAGTTCGTGCAGGAGAGCCCCTACAACGTGGGCGTGGACTGCGCGATCCTGATGAACCGCGAGGTGTGGGTGGCCTCCGGCCACGTCGGCTCCTTCAACGACCCGCTCATCGACTGCAAGGCCTGCAAGAGCCGCTACCGCGCGGACCAGCTGATCGAGCAGGTCTGCGGCGTCAGCGCCGACGGCTGGAGCAACGAGAAGCTGGAAAGCTACATCGCGGAAAACCACGTCGCCTGCCCGCAGTGCGGCAAGAGCGACTTCACCCCCATCCGCAAGTTCAACATGATGTTCAAGACCTTCCAGGGCGTGACCGAGGACAGCCAGAACGAGATCTACCTGCGCCCGGAGACCGCGCAGGGCATATTCGTCAACTTCAAGAACGTGGCCCGCACCACGCGCAAGAAGATCCCCTTTGGCATCGCCCAGATCGGCAAGTCCTTCCGCAACGAGATCACGCCGGGCAACTTCACCTTCCGCACGCGCGAGTTCGAGCAGATGGAGCTGGAGTTCTTCTGCAAGCCGGGCGAGGACCTGCAGTGGTTCGAGTACTGGCGCGCCTTCTGCCGCGACTGGCTGCTGAGCCTGGGGATCGCCCAGGACCATCTGCGCCTGCGCGACCACGAGAAGGAGGAGCTGGCCTTCTACTCCAAGGCCACGACGGACTTTGAGTACCTCTTCCCCTTCGGCTGGGGCGAGCTCTGGGGCGTGGCCGACCGCACGGACTACGACCTCAAGCAGCACCAGGAGCACTCCGGCCAGCCGATGGACTACATCGACCCCGTGACCAACGAGCGCTACATCCCCTACTGCATCGAGCCGTCCCTGGGCGCGGACCGCGCGGCGCTGGCCTTCCTGTGCGACGCCTACGACGAGGAGACGCTCACCGACGCCAAGGGCAACCCCGACACCCGCATCGTGCTGCACCTGCACCCGGCGCTCGCGCCCTTTAAGGCCGCCGTGCTGCCGCTGCAGAAGAACAAGCTCGGCGCCGCGGCCACGGAGATCTACGACCGCCTGCGCAAAAAGTTCCCCGTGGACTACGACGAGACCGGCTCCATCGGCAAGCGCTACCGCCGCCAGGACGAGATCGGCACGCCGCTGTGCGTCACCGTGGACTTTGACACCGCGACCGATGGCTGCGTCACCGTGCGCGACCGCGACACCATGCAGCAGGAGCGCATCCCTGTGGACAAGCTGGAGGACTACATCGCCGCCCGCCTGACGTTCTGATCCCCCAGGAAAACATCATGCCCGCCCGGAAGGCTTTCCTTCCGGACGGGCATTTTTTAGCGCAGGAGCTTAAACAGGTTCTCGTCCTGCGCAAGCCAGCTCAGGTTGTAGGTCAAAAGCACGTCCGCGCCGGGGTTTTCCGCCAGCGTTTCAGAGACGGACAGGTTGTAGTAGCGCAGGTCCAGCACCACGATGCGGTCGTAGTGCTGGGTAAGGAGGGGCACCAGCGCGTGAGCGAAGGAGTCCTGCAGCACAACGAGCGTCTTTCCCGTGCCCGCGTCCGTCTCGATGTCCACGCGCGCGTGGTTGCCGTCGAGGAAGAAGGTGTACATATCCTTCTTGCCCAGCGCCTCCATCGTGTAGACGCTGTCCGCCGTCTCCGCCATGTCGTATGTCACGCGCACCTTGGACGGGATCTCGTAGTAGGCGAAGTCGTCGCCCCTGACGCCCCACAGCGGCGCGCGCGAGAACAGCGAGCCGAAGAACGTCTCCTCGCTCTGCACGCGCGCCAGGTCCGCCGCCTGCCATCCCGCCGCCCGGCAGAAGGCGCGGTAGGCAAGGTAGGCGCCGTCCTGCGTCCAGTGGTGGTCGGTGCGGAAGTAGAGGTCCTCCCTCTTGTGCGCCAGCAGCTCCTCGTAGGCGTCGGCGACGGTCACCGTCTCCGGCAGGTCGAGGGCGGAGAGGATCGCGCGCTCGTCCGGCGCAAAGGCAAAGGACGGCAGATCCTCCGGGTAGACGCTGAAGGCGGAGTACACCGGCAGGAAGAACACCCGCCCGGGGACCTTCGCGGCAAACGCGCGCAGGATTTCCGCGTTCTGCGCAAGGCGCGCGTCTCCCTCCTCGAAGACCTCGAAGTAGCGCCCGTCCGCGCCGAGGAGCGCGCCGCCGATCTCCCGCTGCCCGAGCAGGTAGTTGAGCGTGGCCTTGCTGCGCACAAAGAACGTCCGCCCGGGGAACTGGTCGGCCAGATACGTCTCCATCTCCTCCATCCAGTCGCCGGAGAGCACCGCCTGCAGGGAGAGCTCCGGCTTCTGCGCGAGGTACCGGTTCTCCATCTCGGAAAAGCGCTGGTCCGGCAGGAACACCGTCAGCAGCAGCGAAAGCAGCAGCACCGCCACAAAGCCGATGCAGATGGCCTTTTTCATCGCGATTTCCCCCAATCGATCAGAAGCGGAAGTAGAGGAAGGGGTTGTAGCCCGCGTCCACCACGTAGATCAGGCAGAGCGCAAAGCCCAGCAGCAGCAGCGCGTACGTCAGCGCCGCGTGGGCGCGGGGCCGGTGCGCCTGCAGTTTCTCCAGCAATCCCTTGACATACGGCGTGGACGCCGCGGCGCAGAGCAGCAGCAGCGCGCCGTAGTTCATGAGCGCGCGCAGGGCAAAGGCGTCCGCCGCGCCCGCGCCGCCCAGCATCGCCCAAAGGTATTCCGCGCCGCGGCCGAGGTCCTCCAGGGCGAAGAACACCCAGCCCACCAGCACCACCAGCGCCATGTAGACCCAGCCGAAGACCTTCGGCGCGCGGGCGAGGGCCTTGCCGTAGAGGAACTTCTCCGCGATGAGCACAACGCCAAAGTACGCGCCCCAGAGCAGGAAGTTCCAGCTCGCGCCGTGCCAAAGCCCGGTGGCCATCCAGACGACCAGGAGGTTGAAGACGTTGCGCGGCACGCTGACCCGGTTGCCGCCCAAGGGGATGTAGAGGTATTCGCGGAACCAGGTGGACAGCGTCATGTGCCAGCGCCGCCAGAAATCGGTGATGGAGCGGGCGACATAGGGGTAGCGGAAGTTCTCCGGGAAGGTGAAGCCGAACATCTTCCCCAGGCCAATGGCCATGTCCGAATAGCCGGAGAAGTCGAAGTAGATCTGGAAGGCGTAGGCCAGTATCCCCAGCCAGGCGGACAGCGCCGTCAGTTCCGCAAACGGGCGGGCGCTCATCGTCTCCCACAGCGCGCCCACGCCGTTGGCCAGGATCAGCTTCTTGCAAAGGCCGGCGGTAAAGCGCCGCACGCCGAGGAAGAAGCCGGCAAACGTCTCCCGCCTGTCGCGGATCTCGCGCATGACGTCCACATAGCGCACGATGGGCCCGGCGATGAGCTGCGGAAACATCGTCACATAGCAGCCAAAGGCGATGGGATCGCGCTGCACCGGGCAGTTGCGGCGGTAGACGTCGATGGAATAGGACATGGTCTGGAAGGTGTAAAAGGAGATGCCCACCGGCAGCGCCACCGCCGGGGCGGGTATGGCCAGGGAAAAGGCGGCGTTGAGCGTGCCCACCAGGAGCCCGGCGTACTTAAAGAAGCCCAGAAGGGAGAGGTTCATCACCACAGAGAGGATCAGCATCGCCCGGCGCACGGCGGGGCGATGGTCGAACTTCTCCATCAGCCGCCCGGCGGTGTAGTCCACCGCCGAGGAAAAGAGCATCAGCACGATGTAGACCGGCTCGCCCCAGGCGTAAAAGAGCAGGCTGACCAGCAGCAGCACCAGGTTGCGCCAGCGCCGCGGCACGGCGAAGTACAGAAGGATCGTCAGCGGCAGGAAGAGCGTCAAAAAGCTCAGGCTGGAAAAGACCACCGGTCCCCCTCCTTTTCATCGTTCTTGACAAAAGGAGCGGATCGTCTCCGCTCCTGAGCGTGTCGACAAAGTCGACACGCTTCGAAAAAATGCAAGTTTGCATTTTTTCGAGTGACATCCGCCTGCGCCCCGTGCCGCCTGCGGCGGCCCGGGGTTCCGGGCCTACCAAGCCTTCGGCTTG
>CALWKN010000103.1 GCA_944381265.1 uncultured Clostridia bacterium | reverse complement strand
GGCGAAGGGGACCTCCGGGTCAAACAGGAGGGGCTTGCCAAAGCGCAGGTAGGCGGCGCGGCGGTTGATGCTCATGGGCACAAAGGCCAGGCGCTTGCCGGTGCGCTTGTAGTAGAGCTTGCCCAGGTGCAGAAAGCCGGTGTAGATCTCGCCGATCTCCTTGCCCTCGCGGTCGTAGTGGACGTCGCTCATGATGAGGAGGTTCTCCCCCTTTTCCAGCACGTCCACGGACAAATCGAAGGTCTTCATCACGGACTTTAGGCCCCGGTACACGGGCACGGCGCGGATCTGCGAGGAGAAGAACCAGGCGATGGGGGCACCTATGCAGCGCGCCAGAAAGCGCGCCAGCCATTTGGGCAGGCGGGCACGCTGAGGAAGGGTGTAGTTTGCAAAGTGCTCGCTGGTCTCCTTGGCGTCAAAGAACATGTGCAGCGACCAGATGTGAAACTCCACCGGCGAATAGAGGTAGACGGCCACCGGGCCGTAGTTGTTCAAGTGGCGCGTGATGAGCACGCAGGGCGTGGGGACGTTTTCCGCGCCGCGCACTTCCATGCCGCGGGCAAACGCGCGCGCCACGGCCCGCACGGCGCGGAACCATCTTGGGTAGATCGACATGGGGCTCCTTCTCAGCGGCGAAAGCGTTAAGCGCTGGGCGCATGTTTTTTGCCCTTGCGCACGGCAGCGATGAGGAGGGCGAGGGCGGCGAGCACGAGCAGCAGCCCCGCGCCCAGGCAGACGACGGCGCCGTCGTAGTAGATATCCAGCCGGGAAAAGAGATCGGCCGGCAGGAAGGACGACAGCGCGCCGTCCAGCCAGGCGAAGATTGCGTCCATGGGTATTCCTCCAAAACCTTGCTATGCGCGGAAAAGACGCGCATTTCTATCTATCTAGTATAACACCCTTTTTCGGATTTGTGAAGTCGGGGCGCGCGGGGAATTCGCGGCGCTTGACGGGAGCGCCCGCAGCCGATACAATGGAGGGGAAACAGTCGAAACGAGGTGTGGCTAAGTGTTAAAGGGCGAAAAGCGGCGCGAGGAGATCCTGCGCACGGCCGAGTCTCTCTTCTACGCGCAGGGGTATGAGCGCACCACGGTCCAGCAGATCATCGATCGGCTGCATCTGTCCAAGGGCGGATTCTACCACCACTTTGCCAGCAAGGAGGCGCTTTTGCAGGCCATCTGCGACCGCAAGGCGCAGGAGTCCTACGAGGCGGCCCGCCAGGCGGTGCGGGACTGCCCGGGCTCCTGGCCGGAGAAGTTCAACGCGCTCTTTGACCAGTACGGCATGTGGCAGCCGGGGAACGCGGACTTCCTCGGGCTGCTGATCCGCGTGGCCTACCGGGAGGACAATCTGGTCATGCGCGACAAGCTCAAGCGGCGCAGCATGGCGCTGATGCGGCCGCTGGTGGACGAGATCGTGCGCGGCGGCGCATCGGCGGGGGTGTTCCTCACCCCCTACCCTGAGGGCACGGGCGAGCTGCTGCTGCAGCTGGGGGCGAGCTTTTCCGACGCCATCGCCCATCTGCTGCTCTCCGGCGACGGGCCCCTTGACACGGCGCAGATCCTGTCTGACCTTGAGCTCTACCGCTACGCGGCGGAGCAGATCCTGGGCGCGCCCTACGGCAGCATCGTGCTCTACCAGATGCGCAAGATGGTGGAGGTCTGCACGGCCATATACGAAAAGCAGGCGCGCCTGCGCTCCGGGGCGGAATAAGGGCGCGCGCATGAGATAAGACTAGGAGAGAAAAAAAGGAGGTCCTTGCGCGATGAGAAAGCCTTCCCCTTCCACGCTGCGGGCGCTGCTGCTGATCGCCTTTGGCGCGCTGGCCCTTGGGATCGTGCGCTATTTTGACCAGGTCTGCGCCCTGCTTTCCGCGGCGGCGTCGGTGTTCCGGCCCGTCGTCGTGGCGGTGGTCATCGCCTTTTTCGTTAATCTGCCGATGCGGCTGTACGAAAAGTGGCTGGGCAAGCTGCTGGAAAAGGCGCGCGTCGGGCGCAGGCGGGAGATGCTGGCGCGGGCGCTGTCCATGCTGCTGGCGTTCCTGACGTTTGCGGCGGTGCTGGTGCTCGCCGTCTCCCTGCTCTACCCGCAACTGCGCCAAAGCGTCCTGCAGCTGTGGAACAACCTGCCCGGGTACGAGCGCAAGCTGGTGGAGTGGTCGCAGGAATACCTGCCGGCGCTGGACCTGGAGACGCGCATACAGGAGCTGTACCGGAAGTACATGACCATGGAGTCGCTGCAGGACCTGCTGGCGCAGGCGGCGCCGCACCTCTTCTCCTTCACCTCCACCACGGCCGCGGCGCTTACGGACTTTGTGCTGGCGGTGATGCTCTCGATCTACCTGCTTTTTTCCAAGAACCGGCTGGTGCGCCAGGCCAAGGAAGTGCTCACCACCTACGCACCGCGCTTTGCCAAACATGCGCTGCCGGTGGCGGCGCGGCTCAACGACAAGTTCCGCCGCTTCCTCGGCGGGCAGATCACCGAGGCGATCATACTTGGCATGCTCTGCTTCATCGGCATGAGCATACTGAGCCTGCCCTACGCGCCGCTGGTGAGCATGCTGGTGGGCGTCACGGCGATCATCCCCATCTTCGGCGCCTACATCGGCGCCATCGTCTCGGCCTTCCTGATTCTGATGGACAACCCGCTCTCGGCGCTGATCTTCCTGGTGTTCCTGGTGGTGCTGCAGCAGGTGGAGGGCAACCTCATCTACCCGCGCGTGGTGGGCGACTCCATCGGCCTGTCCGGGCTGTGGGTGCTGCTGGCGGTGATACTGGGCGGCGGGTTCTTCGGCATACCGGGGATCTTCATCGGCATACCGGTGATGAGCGTGCTCTACGACCTGGTGCGCGAGGACATGCAGCGGCGGCGGGCGGCAAAGCGCCTCTAGGAGGCGCTTTGCGTAAGGCGCAGGGCCGCGCCGGCGATCTCGCCTTCTTCGATAATGGCGGCAAGGCCGGGGGCGCAGCGGTCGAGCATGGCGGCGGGGCTCTGGATATAGCGGTCGAGCACGTCGGGCGGCACGGGGCCCTCGCTCATAAGAGAGGTGCGGAAGCGGATCTCGCCCTCGTCGTAGTCCATCTCGAAATTGCCCAGCAGCAGGCCGTAGTTGACGCGGTGCAGGAACTCGGCGACCTCGAGGCGGCGCGCGTCCGGCACGGTGTGCGAAAAACGGGCCAGGCAGATCAGAAACGGCGCGCGGGCGTAGACGAGCGTGGGATAGGCGCCGTGGTCGCCCAGCGCGGAAAAGGTGAACAGCGCGCCGCCCTCCACCGCTTTTTCGCGGCAGGCGAGGCGGCGAAGATAGGCGCGCGTGCAGTCCTGGATGAGATCCATGTGTGTTTCCCCCTCCCCTCTCTTTTTTAAGCGTATGCAGCGGGCGGGGCGAAGTTGCAGAAAAGCAAAACGGCCCCGCCGCGAAGCGGTCTTCGCGGCGGGACCGGGTATTTTTGCGGTGTTCTTGGGATGGCTTACTCGTCGTCGTCGGGCAGGTTGGCGGCGGCGATGATCTTCTGGGCGATGTTGGAGGGGACCTCCTCGTAGCGGACGAACTTCTTGGTGAAGGAGCCGCGGCCCTGCGTCATGGCGCGAAGATCGGTGGCGTACTTAAAGATCTCGGACAGGGGCACCTCGACCACGACCTCCTGGCCGTCCTCGACCGGGTTCATGCCCAGCACGCGGCCGCGCCGGCGGTTCATGTCGCCGATGATGTCGCCCATGTACTCGTCGGGCACGGTGATGTCCAGGGAATAGATGGGCTCCAGCAGCACGGGATCGGCGTCCACGCACTTCTTGAGCGCCAGGCGCGCGGCGGTCTTAAACGCCATTTCCGAGGAATCCACGGGGTGGTAGGAGCCGTCGTGGAGGGTGGCGCGCAGGTGCACCATCGGGTAGCCGGCGAGCACGCCGCGGACGATGTTCTCGCGCAGGCCCTTTTCGACCGCCGGGATGAAGGCGCGCGGCACGACGCCGCCGACGACGTTGTCCACGAACTCGAAGTCCTTGTCCTCGTCGTAGAGGGGCTCAAAGAGGATCTTGACGTGGCCGAACTGGCCGTGGCCGCCGGTCTGCTTCTTGTGACGGCCCTCGGCGTCGATGGACTTGCGGATGGTCTCGCGGTAGGGGATCTTGGGATCGACGAGCGTGCACTCGACGCCGAACTTGGAGGCCAGCTTCTTGACCGTGACGTCCAGCTGCATCTCGCCCTGGCCGGAGAGTATGGTCTCGGAGGTCTCGGCGGGCTTTTCGATGCGGAAGGAGGGGTCTTCCTCGGCAAGGCGCTGCAGGCCCTGCATGATCTTGTCCTCCTCGCCTTTCTTCTTGGCGACGATGGCCATGGAGTAGGAGGGTTCGGGATAGGTCACCCAGGGGAAGACGATGGGGTGCACGGGGTCACAGAGCGTATCTCCGGTCTTGGTGAAGTTGAGCTTGGTCAAGACGCCGATGTCGCCGGCGATGAGCTTAAAGGTGGGGGTCAGCTTCTTGCCGCACATGGTGGAGACGGAGCCGGCCTTGGCGATCTTCTCGTTGTTGGCGTTGACGAACTGGGTGTTGGGGGTGAGCACGCCGGAGATCACCTTGATGAGGGAGATCTTGCCCACAAAGGGATCGGCCAGCGTCTTAAAGACCTGCGCGGAGAAGGGCTCGTCCACGGAGCAGACGCGCTCGGCGGGCTCGTTGGTCTTGGGGTTGGTGCCGCGCTTGGGGAAGGCCTTCTCCACCGGAGAGGGCATGATGGTGACGATGAAGTTCAGGAGGTTAGAGATGCCAAGGGCCGGGAGCGCCGCGCCGCAGAACACCGGGGTGATGGTGGCGGCGGCGATGCCCTTGCGCAGGCCGCGGAACTTCTCCTCGTTCGTCAGCTCCCCGGTCTCGAAGTACTTTTCCATCAGCTCGTCGTCGGCAGCGGCGGCGGCCTCGGTCACTTCCTCCCAGACCTCGTCGATCTTCTCCTGCATCTCGGGCGTGGTCTCCATCTCCTTGGAGAACTTGTCCAGGTAGCGGTAGGACTTGCCCGTGACCAGGGAGGAGAAGCCGATGAACTTGCCGTCCTCGTAGATGGGCAGCATGATCGGGCACACGGCGGTCTGGTACTTCTCCTTCAGCTGGGCGATGACCTTGTCATAGTCCGCGTTTTCGCGGTCCATGGAATTGATGAAGATGGCGCGCGGAATGGAGTGCTTGCTGGTGTAGGCCATGGCCTTTTCCGCGCCGACAGAAAGCCCGGTGACCGCGCCGATGACGATCAGCGCCGCGTCCGCGATGCGCAGCGGGCCCATCATCTCGCCGATGAAGTCAAAGTAGCCGGGAATGTCGATAAAATTGATCTTCGTGTCCTTCCATTCCACGGGAGCGACCGCGGTGCTGATGGAGAACTGACGGCGGATCTCCTCCGGGTCGTAGTCGGAGACCGTGGTCCCCTCCTCGACGCGGCCCATGCGGTCGATCGCGCCGCATGTCCACAGCAGGGCTTCGGTCAGCGTGGTCTTGCCTTCGCCGCCGTGGCCGACGATCGCGATGTTGCGAATATTTTGAGAGGTATAGTCTTTCATGGAATGGGGTCCTCCTTCTTCGGTAATCAAAGAACTCGATAACGCCATTTTAACATACTTACCCGATGTTGAAAAGCCCCTTTGCGCGCCCGCGAAAAAATTTATTTTTTGCGGAGTATTTCCGGGGCGGGGCAAGGCGCGAAAAAGCCCTAATCTCCGCGGTATTTTACCATCAGCTCGCGGAAGAGCGCGGCGGATGTGGGCGGGGTGTAGGTGATGGCGTTGGCACCGGCATCGATGGTGCGCGCGATCGTCTCCTCCGTAGAGCCGCCGGTGGCGATGATGGGCACGCGGGGGAACTCCGCCCGTATGCGGCGCACGAGCTCGGCGGTCTTTTCCGCCGCCGAGACGTTGAGTATGTCCGCGCCGGCGGCAAGGCGCGAGGCGATGTCGGTATCCATGCGCGCCACGGTGACCACGACCGGTATGTCGATGACCTCCTTCAGGCGCCCGATGCATTCGTTGGAGGTGGGGGCGTTGACCACCACCGCCGCGGCGCCCAGGGCCTCGGCGTCCATGGCCAGGTTCACCACGCGCGCGCCGCTGGTGATGCCGCCGCCCACGCCGGAAAACACCGGCATTTCCGCGGCGGTCAGGACCGCGTGGGTGATGGCGGGCTGGGGCGTAAAGGGGTAGACGGCGATGACGGCGTCGGCGTTGATGTTGCGGATGATGGCGACATCGGTGGTAAAGACCAAGGACTTGATGCGGCGGCCGAAGATGCGGATGCCGCTGGCCTGGGCGATGCAGCGCGGGATCTCGATCATGTGGTCCCGTAAGTTCCCGCGGTACTCGGGGACAAATTTTTCCGTCTTATCCGGGCGCTCGAGGCGCTCCGCTTCCTGGTTCTCAGGGCACATGCGCTTCCCTTCTTTCGTGACGATCTGCCTTTTCTTATACGGTAACATATTTTGCCGCTTCCGTCAAATGCCGGGCGGCCAGAGGCGCAGCACCTCGCGCACGCTCTGCAGGTAGCCGCGCTGCGGCAGGTCCTGCATAAGGACGAGCGGCACGCGCGCCACCGCCTCTCCCCGGTACAGGGCCACGGCCTCGCCCACGATCTCCCCGGCGGGCAGCGGCGCGCGCAGCATGCTCGGCGCCTGGATCTGCAGCTGCAGATCCTCCCCCGTCCCCTTGCGGACAAGCGCCGAAAGGTCGGCGCGGGCGGCGAGGTCCGCGTATTTTTCGGCGGAGTTTTCCACCGGAAGCTGCGCGGCGGCGACCTGCCCCTGATGGAGCAGCGTCTTTGTCTCATAGTGGTCAAAGGCGTAGCTTAGCAGGTCCTGCGCCAGGGCAAAGCGGCCGGCGCTGGTCCTGCCGCCCAGGATCACCGCCAGGAAGCGCTCGCCGCCGCGCTCGGCCGTGGCGCTGATGCAGTAACCGGCCTCGCTCGTGGAGCCCGTCTTGACGCCGTCGGCGCCCTCGTAGAAGCGGATGAGGCGGTTGGTGTTGACAAGGTCGGTGACGCGGTCGTTGCGGTGGCGGATCTCGTCCATCCAGATGGTGGAGTAGTCAAAGTAGGTCGGGTGCTGCAGCACTTCCAAAGAGAGCGCGGCCACGTCCCGGGCGGTGGTGTGCTGGCCGTCGGCCGGCAGGCCCGAGGCGTTGACGTAGTGCGTGCCGCTGAGGTCCAGCTGCGCGGCGCGCTCGTTCATGCGCTCTGCGAAGGCCGCCTCGCTGCCGCTCAGGAGCTCGGCCAGGGCCACGGCGGAGTCGTTGGCCGAGGCCACGATCAGGGATTTTAGCAGGTCCTCCACGCTGTAGACGCCGCCCTCGTCCAGCAGCGCCTGGGAGCCGCCCATGCCCGCCGCTTCCTTGGAGACGGTCACCTCGTCTTCCAGGCGGATCGTGCCCGCGTCCAGCGCTTCCAGCGTAAGGAGAATGGTCATGAGCTTGGTGAGGCTGGCGGCGGGGCGCATTTCGTCGGCGTTCTTTTCCAGGATCACCGCGCCGCTGTGGGCGTCCAGCAGCAGTATGGAGGCGGCGTCTGAATCAAGGTCCTGCGGCCATTCGCTTATCAGCGGCGCGTCGGCGCGCGCAGCGCAGGGGCAAAACAGCAGCAGAAACGCCAGCAGCGCGGCCAGGCAGCGCGTTTTTCTCACAGAAGATCCCTCCCCTTCTGCTCCATGGATAAGCGGAAGG
>CALWKN010000102.1 GCA_944381265.1 uncultured Clostridia bacterium | reverse complement strand
CGGCCCCCGCCGGTGGCGGGGGCGGGCAGGCGGGGCCCCGGGGGGGGGGGGGGCGCGGCCCGCCGCGGCTCCGAGGGAACCGCGGCTTCCGCCGGCCGCGCCCGGCGGAAGCCGTCCCCGACAAGGGGTGGGTGGGGCAAAGCCCCACCCACCCCTTGTCGGGGACGGGCAAGGGCGGGGACGCCCCTTACTCGAAGAGCGTCTCCTGCGCCTCCTGCACGCGCGCCAGGTTCTCCGCCGCCTGCTCGCGGCTCGAGCCGCCGGCGGCGCAGTAGAACTTGATGTTCGGCTCCGTGCCGGAGGGGCGCACGGCCAGCGTGCCCTCGGCAAAGAAGAACTTCAGCACGTCCGCCTTCGGCACGTCCAGCGCCTGCTCTTTGCCGGCGGCAAAATCGCGCCGCACGCCGTTCAGATAGTCCTCCACCGCCAGGATCCTGAGCCCTCCCAGCGCGCGCACGCCCGGGTCGCGCAGCGCCGCCATGCGCGAGGCGATCTTCTCGGCAAAGTCCAGCCCGGGCACGTGGCGGCTGACCGTCTTCTCCAGGCAGTAGCCGTGCTCGCGCTCGATCTCCTCCAGGCGATCCAGCAGGTCCTTGCCCTGCGCCTGCCAATAGAGCGCCATCTCCGCCACGAAGGCGCAGGCCAGCACCGCGTCCTTGTCGCGCGCCAGGTCCCCGGTCAGGTAGCCGTAGCTCTCCTCGTAGCCGAAGAAGAAGTGCCGCCCCTGCGCCGGGAAGCGCTCCGCCTGGTCGCCGATGAACTTAAAGCCCGTGAGCACCTGCTTGACCTCTATGCCGTGGGCCCGCGCCACGCGCTGCCCCAGCTCCCCGGAGACCACGGTCGTGACCAGCGTCTCGCCCTGGCGGAACTGCCCGGCCCGCGCAAGACACAGGTAGTCGATCAAAAGCGCGCCCAGCTCGTTGCCGTTGAGCGGCACGAACTCGCCGCCGCGCGCCACCTGCACGCCGACGCGGTCGCAGTCCGGGTCGGTGGCCAGCAGCATCTTGGCGCCGCAGGCCTTGGCGGCGGCGATGGCCTGGGCATAGACGCGTCCGTCCTCGGGGTTGGGCATGTAGAGCCCGCCAAAGTCGCTGTCCGGCTGCATCTGCACGGTGGTGAGGTCCACAAAGCCCTGCCGGCGCAGCATGGCGGAGACGGGCTTTGCGCCCGTGCCGTACAGGCCGCTGTAGACCAGGGGCAGCGCCGCGCCGCCCGCCTGCGTCTTGTCAAGTCCCGGCATCATGGCGGAAAGCTGTGCAAGGTACTGCTCCATCACGCCCGCGGGCTCGGTCAACAGGCCCTTTTCCCGGCCCTCGTTCAGCTCCATCTCCGGGTTGCCGAAGAAGTCCACGCCCTCCATCTTCTCCGTGATGCGCGCCGCCTGCTCGGGGATGACCTGCACGCCGCGGCGGTCGTAGACCTTGTAGCCGTTGTACTGCTTGGGGTTGTGGCTGGCGGTGACGACGATGCCCCAGCCAAGGCCCAGCTTGCGCACGGTGTAGGAGAGCAGGGGCGTGGGCACGGGCTCCGGCCAGAGCACGACGCGTATGCCGTTGCCAAGGAAGATCCGCGCCGCCGCGCGGGCAAAGACGTCGGAGTTTTTGCGCGTGTCGTAGGCGATGGCCACGGATCTGGGCGCGTCATCCTCCAGGATCACGCGGCTTAAGCCCTCCGTGGCGCGGCCCACGGTGTAGACGTTCATGCGCGCCGGGCCCATGCCCAGCACCGAGCGCAGGCCGCCGGTGCCAAAGGCCATCTTCCCGGCAAAGGCCTCCAGCTTCTCCTCCTCGTCCTGGGAAAGGAGCTCCTGCACGCCCGCCGCGTCGCCGCGCGCCTCCAGCGCCTCCTTCCAGCGCTTCCATTCCTGCTGCCACATTTCCTATCCTCTCCTTCCAAAGTCCTCCGCGGCAAACCAGTACTGCCGCTTGTTGTACTTCCCGTCCCGATAAAAGCCGGAAAAGACGCCGCCCGCCTTCTCGATGACGTGGCGGGAGGCATCGTTGTCCGCGTCGCACGTCAGCAGGATCTCCCGCCGCCCGCGGGCAAAGCCCATCTGCAGCAGGCGGCGCAGGATCTCCTGCGCGTAGCCGCGCCCCCGCTCCGAGGGCGCGACGCTGTAGCCGATGTGCCCGGCCCAGCTGAGCACGTCCGGCGTGTCGTAGGGGCGCAGCTGCCCAAAGCCGAATATGTGCTTCTCCCCATCGTCCATCAGGAAGTAGATCTCGTTGGGGTTGCTGCCGTAGTCCATGCACTCCTTCTTCGACTGCCTGTCCAGCAAGAGCAGCCAGCCCATGTATCCCACGCGGCCGCCGGCGCCGCAGTACGGCTCCTCGTCCACGCTCTCGAAGTCGCGGTCGGCCTCCATCACGGCCCTGTAGTGCGCGATCTTCGGCTTGACCAGTATCATGCCGCCACTTCCCTTACAGCGGATTTTTCCCTACAAGTATACCACAAAATCCGCCGCAGGGAAACAAAAACCGGCGGGGGTCTCCCCCCGCCGGTTTTGCGTGTCTTACTTGTTCAGCAGTTCCTTTGCCATGCACGCGGCGTTTTCGGCGGTGAAGCCAAAGCGCGCAAAGAGCAGGTTCGCCGGCGCGGAGGCGCCGAAGTGGTCGATGCTCAGCACGTCGCCGTCCAGGCCCACGTACTTGTGCCAGCCAAAGGAGGTCGCCGCCTCGATGGCAAGGCGCGCGCGCACAGCCTTGGGGAGCACGCTCTCCCTGTAGGCCTCGTCCTGCTGGTCAAACACGGCAAAGCAGGGCATGGAGACCACGCGCGCGTCGATCCCGTCTTTTGCCAGCTCCTCCTTTGCGCCCAGGGCCACCTCGACCTCGGAGCCGGAGGCAAGCAGGATCACGTCCGGCACTTCCTTGGCGGAATCGGCCAGTATGTAGCCGCCGCGCATGGCCATCTTGCCGCTGTTCTTGTAGAGGGGCAGGTTCTGGCGGGTGAGGGCAAAGCAGCTCGGGCCGTGCAGCGTCAGGGCCTTGGCGTAGGCCGCCGCCACCTCGTGCGCGTCCGCCGGGCGCCAGAGGTAGACGTTGGGCATGGAGCGCAGCGCCGCCAGGTGCTCGATGGGCTGGTGCGTCGGGCCGTCCTCGCCAACGCCGATGGAGTCGTGCGTAAGGACGTAGAGCACCGGCAGCTTCATCAGGGCGGACAGGCGGATGCCGTGCTTCATGTAGTCGGAGAAGACCAGGAACGTGCCGGCGTAGGTCTGAAGTCCCCCGTGCACCTGCATGCCGTTGACGATGCCGGCCATGGCCTGCTCGCGGATGCCGAAGTGCAGGTTGCTGCCCTCGGGCGTCTCGGCGGAGAAGTCGCCGCGGCCCTTGATGTAGGTCTTGTTGGAGGGCGCAAGGTCGGCAGAGCCGCCGATGAGGTTGGGCATGCGCGCGGCGAGCTTGGAAAGCACCTGGCCGCTGGTGTTGCGCGTTGCGTCCTTCTTGTCCTCGAACTGCCAGTACTCCTCGTCGTTTTCCAGGTCCGGGACCTGCCCGGCGTACCAGCGCTCCATCTCGGCGTAGAGCTCGGGGTAGGCGGCCTTGTAGCCCTCGAGCATCTCCTTCCAGGCCGCTTCGGCCTTGGCACCCTTTTCCGCGACCTTCTTCGTCTCCTCGTAGACCTCGGGAGATACGTCGAAGAACTTCTCCGGGTCAAGGCCCAGCTCCTTCTTCAGCGCCGCGACGTTCTCCGCGCCAAGCGGCTCGCCGTGGGCGGAGTTCTTGCCGGCCTTTGCCGGGCAGTGCGCGCCGATGACGGAGCGCACCACGATCAGCGACGGCCGGGGGTCGGCCTTGGCCTTGTCGATGGCGTCGCAGATGGCGTCGATGTCCTCGCTGTCCTTCACTTCCTGCACGTGCCAGCCGTAGGCCTCGTAGCGCTTCATCGTGTCCTCGCGCAGGGCCAGCTCCACATTGCCCTCGATGGTGATGTCGTTGCTGTCGTAAAAGAGGATG
>CALWKN010000101.1 GCA_944381265.1 uncultured Clostridia bacterium | reverse complement strand
GAGAATAGGAACTACTCTACCTGAGATTATAGCAGAGTAGTTCCTATTCGTCTAGCAAAATAGGATGTAAAATTCCTAAAATAAGCAGGAAAGGGGAGGTACGATGCTCATCCACGACTTTCGGGAGATCGGCAACCGGCTCTACGCGGTGCGCAAGCGCCTGGGGCTGACGCAGGGCGAGGTGGCCGAGCGGGCGAATCTGAGCCTGCGCGCCTATGCGGACATCGAGCGGGGGACGGTGAACATGCGGGTGGAGACGGCGCTGCAGATCTGCGAGGCGCTGCACATTACGCCCGACGAGATCTTTGCCCGCGGGGACGCGGGGCTGGCGCTGCGGCAGGAAGAGCTCTTTGCCCGTCTTTCGTCCTGCGCGGAGAAGGACCGGGAGACGGCGCTGCGGCTGCTGGAGGTGTACCTGCGCTCGCTGTGCGGATAAATTGTGGTTGACAAGGAGACTTTGTTGCGGTATCGTTAAGGAGCGGGGCGACGGCCCCAAAGGACAAAGAGAAAAACGTCACAGAACGGAGGGCTCCCATGAAGATCACGGACCTAAAGAGCGCGATCATCGGCAACAACATCTGCCTGCGCGTCAAGACCGACAAGGGCATTGACGGCTACGCCCAGGTGGAGGAGCGCAAGGACTTCATCAACGTCAACGTCCCCTACTTCCGTCAGATGATCCTGGGCTGCGACCCGACCAACGTCGAGGACGTGATGCGCCGCATCCGCCGCCTTGGCGCGTTCAAGCCCTGGGGGAAGCTGGTCAGCTCCATCGAGATGGCGCTGTGGGACATCGCCGGCAAGGAAGCGGGCGTGCCGGTCTACAAGCTCCTGGGCGGCAAGGTGCGCGACCGCGTGCGCGTCTACTGCACGCAGTACTCGCAGGAGAAGCTGCCCTACCCCGACCCGGAGGACGCCCGTCAGCGGGCGGAAGACATACTGTGGCTGCACGAGGAAGCGGGCTTTACCATCGTCAAGACCGCCATTTCCTTCCACAGCCCGCGCTTCCGCCGCCTGGCGGAGGAGGAGGGCTACGCCTACACCTCCTACCCGATCTCCCCTTCCACGCCCTACCCGGACGGCGCCAACGGCAGCCTGCTGACGGACAAGGGTCTGCATTACCTCATCGACTACGTGGGCACGATCAAGGAGATCGTGGGCGACAAGGTGGGCATCGCCTTTGACTGCGGCCCGGGCCTGACCGCCATCGACGCCCTGAAGTTCGCCAAGGGCGTGGAGCCTTTCAACGTCATGTGGCTGGAGGACATGGTGACCGGCGACTACACGCCCTACAACCTTGCGCAGGTCTACCGCGACATCACGCAGAACACCACCACCAACATCCACACCGGCGAGCAGATCTACCTGCGCCAGAACTTCCGCGAGCTGATCGAGAACCACGCGGTCAACGTCGTGGGCCCGGATCCGGCGGACGTGGGCGGCATTGCGGAGCTGAAGTGGATCGCGGAGTACGCCAATCTGCACGGCATCATGATGGCGCCGCACGGTGTGTTCGACGGCGTGTTCGGCATGGCGGCGCTGACGCAGGTGTCGGCGACCATGCCCAACAACTACATCGCCTACGAGTACCCGCAGGGTCATCCGGACTGGTGGTACGACATCGTGGAGGGCCTGCCGGAGGGCTTCTTCAAGGACGGCCACGTCACGGTCTGGGACAAGCCGGGCATCGGCGTGGAGTTCAACATCCCCAAGGCGGAAAAGTACCTCCGCCCGGAGGACCGCGAGTTCTTCCTCTGATCGCTGCATAAAAACGCCCTCGGCGCGTCTCTTCGCGTGCCGAGGGCGTTTTGCGCTCTTATGTGTTTCCCACTCACCCCCAGGCCTCCGGAAACAAATTCGCTTCGCCGCAAGGCGGGGCGAATTTGTTTGCGGGGGCCTCGTGGAAAAGGGGAGGGGGCCGCAGGGACTGCGCAGCAGGCCCGGAGCGCCCCCTCAACTTTTCCACGGAGTTGAGGGGTGCGGGGGTGGGGCGTGGCCCCAGTGGGGCAACCATCCCCGGTGGGTCAGCCGTGCCCCGGCGGGGCAGCCTTGCCCGCCTCAGAGGTTGAGCGTGAACTTGGGCTTTACGGCGAACCTGCGCTTGTCCAGGTAGGCCAGGCAGGTGCCGCGGGGGAAGGAAAACTCGATGCGCGTGGCGAAGAGCTGCTGCTTTGCCACCTTCCACTGCTTGTTCTTCTCGCGGTCGCCGTAGCGGTCGTCGCCGCAGATGGGCATGCCCAGGTGTGCAAGGTGCGCGCGGATCTGGTGCGTGCGGCCAGTGACGAGCTCCACCTCCAGCAGCGAGTACTCCTGGCAGGAGTCGAGCATGGCGTAGGCGGTCTCGATGGGCTGGGCGCCGGGGGCGGCCCAGTCGTAGATGGTCACGCGCGCGGCCTGGGCGTCCTTCTTCAGGTACGCTTTTTCGCGCGCGGCGCCCACCTCGGGCTTGCCCCAGACGAGGCAGCGGTAGAACTTTCGCACCGTGCGCTCGCGGAAGGCGGCCTCCAGCTGCTCTTTCGCCGCTTCGTTCCGGGAAAAGACCACAAGGCCCCCGGTGTTGTAGTCCAGGCGGTGGCAGGCCGTCGCCCCGGGATAGCGCTTCTGCACCGCGGCCTCCAGGCTCGGCACGCCCCTGCGCTCCTCCACCACCGCGATGCCCTGCTTCTTGTTGACGAGCAGCAGATTCTTGTCCTCGTAGACGATGTCCAGCGGCGTTTCGTCCTCCAGGTACTTGTCGTCGATGTAGAGCGTCAATTCGTCGTCCGGATAGACCAGCTCGTCCGGGTACAGCCTCTGCCCGCGGCGGCGCACGTCGCGGTTCTTAAGCGCCTTGCGCAGTATCGCGGGCGGCAGCGCGGGATACGCGCGCCTTAGGAAGTTCTGCAGCGCCATGGGGCGGTCGATGTTGGCTTGGATCTCTCTCATGGGTTCCCTCCCCCGCGTGATTTCAAGAAAACGCCCCCGGAAACGCGCTTTCCGAGGGCGGACGTACCGTCTTAGAAGTCGAGCTGCACGGTCCAGCCCATCTCGTCCGGGATGCGGCCG
The DNA here is from genome assembly GCA_944381265.1 of uncultured Clostridia bacterium. GTDB lineage: Bacteria > Bacillota > Clostridia > Christensenellales > UBA1750 > Spyradocola. Next base: position 2,619 of record CALWKN010000101.1, on the reverse strand, counting down.
TACTGGATGCCGGTCAGCGTGTCGTACAGCTTCTGGGAGATCGGCCCGATGCCGCCGTCGCCGACCTGCACCTCCTCCTGCTCCAGGCAGAAGGCACCCACCGGGCTGATGACCGCGGCGGTGCCGGAGCCAAAGGCCTCGCTCATGCGGCCGTTGCGGGCGGTCTCCATGACCTCGTCGATGGAGATCAGGCGCTCCTGCACATCGTAGCCCATCTTGCGGCCGAGCTTGATCACCGAGTCGCGGGTGATGCCGGGCAGGATCGAGCCGCGCAGCGGCGGGGTGACGATGGCGCCGTCGATGACGAAGAACATGTTCATCGCGCCGACTTCCTCGATGTACTTGCGCTCCACTGCGTCCAGCCACAGCACCTGGGAGTAGCCCTTCTTGGCCGCCAGCTCCCCGGCGTAGATGGAGGCCGCGTAGTTGGCCGCCGCCTTGGTAAAGCCGATGCCGCCGCGGGCCGCGCGCACGTACTCATCCTCGACGTAGATCTTCACGGGCTTTAGGCCCTCGGCGTAGTAGGCGCCAACAGGCGAGAGTATGATGAAGAACAGGTAGCTGTCCGAGGCGTGCACGCCGAGGAATACGTCCGTTGCCACCATCGTGGGGCGGATGTAGAGCGAGGTGCCGGGGGCGGTGGGGATCCAGTCCTTGTCCGCCTCGAGCAGGCGCTTTAAGCCCGCCATGGCCAGCTCCTCGTCCAGCGCGGGCATGCTCAGGCGCTCGGCGGAGCGGGTGGCGCGGGCGAAGTTGTCCATCGGGCGGAAGAGGCGCACGCCCTTTTCGCCCATGTAGGCCTTCATGCCCTCGAAGAAGGCCTGGCCGTAGTGGATGAAGGTCGTGGCCGGGTCAAAGGACAGGTTCTCGTAGGGGCGGACCTGGGCGTTGTGCCAGCCCTCCTTGGAGTTGTACTCCATGGTGAACATATAGTCGGTGAAGATCTTGCCAAAGCCCAGCTTGCTCTGGTCCTTCGGCTTCTCCTTCAGGTGCGTGTTCGGAACGAACTTGATTTCCTGCATGACTGACCATCCTTCCTATCCTGCAAAAGTTGTCTCTATGATAGTCCTCCGCGTGCGCCTTGTCAACACGAACAACCTTTTCTTTACAACTTTGGCAAGGGAAACTCGTCTCCCGTTTCCTCCACCCACCGGCGCAGGCGCTCGTTGAGTTCGCGCCGCTTTTCGGAGAAGAAGGAATTGAGCGCCATGTTGTGCTGCTCCAAGGGGTCCTCGTTCAGGTTGAACATCAGGTACGGCGTTCCCGCGAGACAGACGTACTTCCAGCCGTCGCGCGTGACGATGCCGCGCCAGGGGAACTGCGTGCCGTAGCCGGTCGGCGTCTCCACGTTCTTCTGGATGTAGGCGGAGTCCGGGGCGTTTTGCACCGTCCCGCCCAGGCGCGCGGCGGAGTAGTCCGTGCCCTGCATCCACTCCGGCGGGCGGATTCCGCACAGCCCGAGCGTGGTCGGGGCGATGTCCACGTGGTTGATGGGGTAGTCCACCCGCGCGCGCGTCACGCCCGTGTAGTGTGAGGCCCCGCCGATCACAAAGGGGATGCGCAAGGACTCCTCGTAGGGGTGGGTCTTCAGGAACATGCCGTGGGAGCCGTGCATGTCCCCGTGGTCGCTGAAGAAGAGAATGTGGGTGTTCTCCGCCAGGCCCGTCTCCCAGAGCTTGTTTCGGATGCGGCCCATGTTCCAGTCCATGTTCTCGACCATGGCGCAGGCCCCGGCGTATTCCCGCCGCGCGCGCTCCTCCAGGGCGGGGATGTGCGGGACGTTCTCCCGCATGCGCAGGGTCTGCGGGTTAAAGCGCGCCATGTACTCCGGCGGCGCGATGTAGGGATCGTGCGGCGGCTGCACGGACAGCACCGCGAAAAACGGGGTCTTTGCCGCGGCGCGCTCCTCCAGGTGCTCCAGCAGAAGGTCCGTCAGGCAGTCCGTCTCATATCCCAGCAGTCGGCGGCAAAAAGCCGTCTCGCCCTGCCCGCCGTGGACCCAGCAGTCGTACTGGCTATTGTTGTTCTCATACCCCACCCACTGCTGGAAGTGGCCGCGCCGCTCGGGCGGAACCGTGTGCAAGGCCGCGCGCCCCTCCCGCTCGTGGAAGCCGTCCAGGTGCCACTTGCCGAAGTACGCGGTGTGGTAGCCGTTTTCGTTGAACACGTCGGCGATGGTCGGCATCTCCGGCGGCATCTGGTACTCGTGGCCGGGCACGCACTCGTGCGGGTAGCGGCTGGTCAGCATGGACCCGCGGAACGGGCAGCAGAGCGGATACCCGCTCACCGCGCGGGTGAAGTTGACGCCCATGTCCGCCAGGGCGTCGATGTTGGGCGTGTGCACATTGGGGTCCCCGTTGCAGGACAGCATCATGGCGCGCTGCTGATCCGTAAGGACCCAGATCACGTTGGGCTGCATCTGTGTCATTTGTCACTCCTTTTCTGCCCCCGCTGCGGGGGCATCCGCTTCGTCCCAGGGGCCGAAATCCTCCTCCAGCAGCAGGGGCTCGACGCGGCCGAGGCTGGCCTCGGTAAGGCCGCGCAGGAAGGCGGGCGCGTCGGCCTGTTTGACCGAAACGTCGTAGGTGACGTTTTCTGCAAAGTCCCGCCCGTTTACGC
>CALWKN010000100.1 GCA_944381265.1 uncultured Clostridia bacterium | reverse complement strand
TTCGTCATCCCGTTTGCCATCTCTCCCTCTTCCTACCAGGCCACCAAGGTCAACCTCTACTCCGGTCAGTACAGCCCCTCCGGCATTTCCAGCCTGCGCTACAAGGGCCAGGTCGTGGAGGACCACTTCATTGACATGGAGGAGTACGAGGCCAATCGCGCCGCCTGGGAAGCCGCCCGCAGCGGTGAGGCCGCGGCCGAATAATCCCCCGTTCAAGCGTTGAACCTCTGATTCCATTTCGGTGCAAAGAACCCTCCGCAGGCCCTGCGAGGGTTCCTTGCATCGCATTTATGCAAATGGACGTTTTTCAAACAGTATGCAAACGGCGCGTCGCTTGCTGGCGCGCGCGGATTTGGCGGCGCGTGCCTTTCATAAGCGGGGCGCGACCCCGAAACACACAAGGGGGCGAAACACTCTCATGCTGAAATACCTGGGAAAGCGATTGGCGCGGTCCTTTGTGACGCTGCTCATCATACTGACCATCGTATTTGTGCTGATGCGTCAGATGCCCATCGAGGGCTATTTCCCCAACTTTGACAAGATGACGAACGAGCAGATCCAAAACGGTCTGCATCTTATGGGCATGGACCAGCCCATGCCCGTGCAGGTGCTCAACTTCTTCAAGGGCATTTTCCTGGAAGGCGACCTTGGCACCTCGCGCATCTACCGCAACAACGTGCCCGTGACCGAGATCCTCGCCCCGAAGATCCCGGTGTCGATCAAGCTCGGCTCTTTGGCGCTGCTCGTGGCGCTTGCCGCCGGCATCCCGATGGGCACGCTCATGGCCAAGTACAAGGGCAAGCTCTTTGACCACATCGGCACGGCCTTCATCGTCTTCATCCAGGCCGTCCCCGCCGCGGTCTACTACCTGTTCATCCAGCTCTACGGCACGGAGCTCTTTGGCATTTCGCTGATCTTTGACGAGGAGAACTGGGTCTCCTGGGTGCTGCCGGTGTTCTCCATGTCCCTTGGCAACATCGCCTATTACGCCATGTGGCTCAGGCGCTACATGGTGGACGAGAGCACCAAGGACTATGTGCAGCTGGCAAAGATCAAGGGCGTCTCCAGCAGCCGCATCATGTTCTCCCACATCTTCCGCAACGCCTTTGTGCCCATGGCGCAGTACATCCCCACCTCCTTCCTGAACACCGTCGTTGGCTCCATCTACATCGAGTCGCTCTACTCCATCCCCGGCATGGGCGGCCTGCTCGTGGACGTGGTCAAGAAGCAGGACAACAACATGGTGCAGGGCATCGTGCTGGTCTTCGCCTGCGTGGGCGTCGTCGGCCTGATCTTCGGCGACCTGCTCATGGTGCTGCTCGACCCGCGCATCAGCTTCGGCTCGAAAGGAGGCAACCGCTAATGGGCATCATCAAGCACCCCAAGCTCGAGCAGCTCGAGCGCGAGTGCAGCGAAAACCTCAAGGCCGCGCTCGACGAGCGCGAGGCCTTCACCTTTGCCGGCTTCAACGCCCAGGAGGTGGAGCGCACCGGCTACTCCAACTACTCCTACTGGGGCAGCACGTTCCGCGCCTTCTGCAAGAACAAGCTGGCCCTGACGCTGGTCTTCGTGGTCCTGGCCATACTGCTCTTTACCTTCCTGCAGCCCTACCTCCCCGGGCAGTTTGACGCCTTTGCCGTGAACAACGACCCGGACACCGGCATCCCGCTGCGCAACGAGCAGCCCAACTCCACCCACTGGCTCGGCACCAACTCCATCGGCCAGGACCTCTGGTCCAGGCTCTGGCAGGGCACGCGCACCTCGCTCCTGATCGGCCTTGCCGTGGCCTGCATAGAGGCCGTCATCGGCATCACGGTCGGCGTGCTCTGGGGCTATGTGCGCCAGCTGGACATCATCTTTACCGAACTCTATAACATACTGGACAACATCCCCTCCACCGTCGTGCTGATCCTCGTCTCCTACATGCTGCGGCCGGGCGTGGGCACGATCATACTGGCCATGTCCATCACCTCCTGGATCGGCATGGCGCGCTTCATCCGCAACCAGATCATCATCATCCGCGATAGGGAGTACAACCTCGCCTCGCGCTGTTTGGGCACGCCGGTCTACCGCATCATACTGCGCAACCTGCTGCCGTACCTGGTGTCCGTGGTCATGCTGCGCATGGCGCTGTCCATCCCGGCGGCCATCGGCTCCGAGGTGTTCATCACCTACATCGGCCTGGGCCTTCCGGCCACGGTGCCGTCCCTGGGCAACCTCATCAACGAGGGCCGCACACTCATGATGAGCCCCAACCTGCGCTACCAGCTCATCTACCCCACGATCATACTTTCCATCGTCACCATCTCCTTCTACGTGGTGGGCAACGCCTTCTCCGACGCCGCCGACCCCAAGAACCATCGCTAAAGGAGGGGGCAAAATGAGCGAAAAAACGAACAGCACCATACTCTCCATCAAGGACCTGAGCGTGCGCTTTTCCCTGCGCGGGCGCGTGCTGCACGCCATACGCGGCCTGTCGCTGGACGTCCACCGCGGCGAGAGCCTGGCCATCGTCGGCGAGTCCGGCTGCGGCAAGTCCGTGCTCAACAAGAACCTCATCGGCCTTCTGGACAGCAACGGCTTCATCGACGACGGCTCCATCCGCTACTACGGCATGGAAAAGGACGAGAGCAACCCCGACCTCTACGGCGAGGACGAAAACGGGACGTACGCCGACCTTGTGCGCTTTAAGAAGGAGAAGGACTGGCTGCGCGTGCGCGGCAGGGAGATCTGCATGATCCTGCAGGACCCCATGACCAGCCTCAACCCCTTAAAGACCATCGGCGCGCAGATCGGCGAGGCCATCCGCCTGCACCAGGGCCTGCGCGGCGCGGCGCTGAAGGAGGCCGTGCTCTCCATCATGCGCGATGTGCGCATCGACAACCCCGAGCGCCGCTACAAGCAGTACCCGCACGAGTTCTCCGGCGGCATGCGCCAGAGGGTGGTCATCGCCATCGCCATCGCCTGCCGGCCCAAGATCCTCATCTGCGACGAGCCCACCACCGCCCTGGACGTCACCATCCAGGCCCAGGTGCTCTACCTGCTCAAGGAACTGAAGCAGAAGTACAACCTCACCGTCATCTTCATCACCCACGACCTCGGCGTCGTTGCCAACATCGCCGACCGCGTGGCGGTGATGTACGCCGGCGACATCGTGGAGCTGGGCATGGCGGAGGAGATCTTCTACGACCCGCGCCACCCCTACACCTGGGCGCTGCTCTCGTCGCTTCCGCAGCTGGGCGTCAAGGGCGAGGAGCTCTTCTCCATCCAGGGCACGCCGCCGAACCTCTTTACCCCGGTCCACGGCGACGCCTTCGCCCCGCGCAATCCCCAGGCCCTGAAGATCGACTTTGTGGAGCGGCCGCCCTACTTTGAGGTCTCTCCCACGCACAAGGCGCGCACCTGGCTGCTCGATCCGCGCGCGCCCAAGGTCGAACCGCCTAAGATCATCCAGAAACTCAACAGCGAAGGGGGCGCCAGCGTATGACACAGACAAATGCCGAGCCGCTCCTGCGCGTGCGCGATCTGAAGGTCACTTTCGGCAGCAAGCGCAATCCGTTCACCGCCGTGGGCGGCGTGTCCTTTGACATATTCAAGGGCGAGACGTTCGGTTTGGTGGGCGAGTCCGGCTCCGGCAAGACCACCATCGGCCGCGCCATCATCCGCATCCATCCCACCGCCGGCGGCTCCATCGAGTTCAAGGGCCAGCGCATCAACGGCAAGATCGACAAGGCCCTGGACCGCGAGGTCACCCGCAAGATCCAGATGATCTTCCAGGACCCCATGGCCTCGCTCAACGAGCGCGCCAAGGTGGACTACATCGTCTCCGAGGGCCTGTACAACATCGGCCACATCTCCGCCGAGGAGCGGCAGCAGAAGGTGCACCGGGCGCTGTCCGCCGTGGGCCTTTTGCCGGAGTTCGCCTCCCGCTTCCCGCACGAGTTCTCGGGCGGCCAGCGCCAGCGCATCGGCATCGCCCGCGCGCTGGTCATGGAGCCGGAGTTCATCATCGCCGACGAGCCCATCTCCGCCCTGGACGTCTCCATCCGCGCCCAGGTGCTCAACCTCCTGTCCAAGCTCCAGAAGGAGCGGGGGCTCACCTACCTGTTCATCTCCCACGATTTGTCGGTCATGCGCTTCATCTGCGACCGCATCGCCGTCATCCACAAGGGCCTGCTCGTGGAACTGGCCGAGTGCGAGAAGCTCTTCGCCCATCCGCTGCACCCCTATACGCGGGCGCTGCTCTCCGCCATCCCGCAGCCCGACCCGGTGCGCGAGCGCAGCAAGAAGCTGGAGATCTACGACCCCAGCGTGCACGACTACAGTGTGGACAAGCCCGTTTGGGCCGAGCTGGAGCCGGGCCACTTCGTGCTGGGCAACAACAAGGAGCTGGAGGAGTACCGCCGGCGCCTGAGCTAAGCGAATACCGTCTTGAGGGCGGGTGGGAGATCCCACCCGCCCCCAGCGTGTCGACGTGCGTCGACACGCTTCGAAAAAATGCAAGTTTGCATTTTTTCGAGTGACATCTCCCTGCGCCCCGTGCCGCTAACGCAGCCCGGGGTTCCGGGCCTAGCAAGCCTTGCGGCTTGTACGGCCCTCCAGGGGCTTCGCCCCCTCCGGAAGTGCCGCGCGCTGCGCGCTGGGCACGCCGGATACCGGAAACGGTTCCTACGGAACCGTTCCTCGCGGCGTACACGCCGCCGCTGCGGATTGAAGATGAAGGGGCGGCGGCCCCTTCATGCATCCCCAAGTGAACAGTCCTACTTTTTCGACAGTCTGGGGGAGGCTGCGCCTCCCACTTGCCCGCTTCCGCTATTTCTGTATCTTTTCCATCGGCGCGAACTGGATATCCAGCTCCTTGATGCCCTGGCCGGCGAAGGCGACCTGGGCCACGGTGCCCTTTACGGCGATGACCGTGCCGCGGCCAAAGCGCCGGTGCTCCACCGCGTCTCCGGCGGCCAGCTCGCCGGGCACGGGCTTGTGCGGCGGCTCCTTGGCGTGGGCGACCTTGGGCGCCAGGCCGCCGCGGGAGAAGGACAGAGGCGCCCGCTCGCGCGCGCGGACCGGCTCGCGGCGGCGCTCGATGGTCTGGTCCACGCTCTGTATCAGCTCCTCGGGCAGCTCCTTGAGGAAGCGCGAGGGGCGGTTGTACTGCGGCGAGCCGTAGAGCATGCGCTTTTGCACGTGCGTGAGGAAGAGCTGGTCCTTGGCCCTTGTGATGGCCACATAGCACAGGCGCCTTTCCTCCTCCATGCGGCTCTCGTCCGTAAAGGAGCGGGAGCCGGGGAAGAGCCCGTCCTCCAGACCCAGGACGAACACGGCGGAGAACTCCAGGCCCTTGGCGCTGTGTATGGTCATCAGCGTCACCGCGCCGCTGCCCTCCTTGAGCGCGTCCACGTCCGCCACCAGCGCCGCCTGCTCCAGGTAATCGGAAAGGGAGGGGTTTTCCGCCCCGGCCTCGTACTCGCGTATGGCGCCCAGGAACTCCTTGAGGTTCTCCATGCGCTGCTGGCTCTCGTCGTCGGGCTTGTCGTACTGGGCGTAGAGCCCGGTCGCCTGCAGGGCGTACTCGACAAAGTCGGAGACGCCCATGGTCTCGGCGCGGGCAAAGAGGTCGCCCATGAGGTCGGTGAAGCGCTCCACGGCCGCCGCCGCGCGCGAGGCCACGCCCGGCACCGCGCCTACGTCCATGGCTTCGGAGAGCATGGGCAGGCCGTGCGCCTGGGCGCTGCGGGCGATGGCCTCGACCGTGGCGTCGCCTATGCCGCGGCGCGGCTCGTTGATGACGCGGCGCAGGGCCACGTCGTCGCTGGGGTTGACGGTGAGGCGCAGGTAGGCCAGAATGTCCTTGACCTCCTTGCGCTCGTAGAAGCGCTGGCCGCCGTAGACGCGGTAGGGCACGCCGGAGAAGATCAGGTGCTCTTCCGGCACGCGGGACTGGGCGTTGGTGCGGTAGAGTATGGCCATGTCCTGGTACTTCATGCCCTCGGCGTGCAGGCGCAGGACCTCGCGGCAGACAAAGCCCGCCTCGCCCTGCTCGTCCGGCAGCGCCGCCACGATGATGGGCGCGCCCTCGCCCCGCTCGGACCAAAGGCTCTTGCGCTTGCGGCCGAGGTTGTGGGAGATGACGGCGTTGGCGCCCTTTAGGATGGCGTTGGTGGAGCGGTAGTTCTGCTCCAGCTTCACGGTATAGCAGTCCCTGTAGTCCTTTTCAAAGTCGAGTATGTTGCGGATGTCCGCGCCGCGCCAGCCGTAGATGGACTGGTCGTCGTCGCCCACGACGCACAGGTTGTTCTCCCCCGTGGTCAGGGCGTGGATGAACTCGTACTGCACGCGGTTGGTGTCCTGGTACTCGTCCACCAGTATGTAGCGGAAGCGGCGGCGGTAGTGCTCCAGCACCGGCGGCGCGGAGACGAAGAGCTCCAGCGTCTTTAGCAGCAGGTCGTCAAAGTCCAGGGCGTTGTTGTGCTTTAAGCGCTCCTCGTAGGCGCGGTAGAGGTCGGCGATCTTCTGGGCGCGGAAGTCCTTGTCCGACTGGGCGAAGAACTCGTCGGGGTTGAGCATGTTCATCTTCGCGCCGCTGATCTTGCTCTTGATCTCCCGCGGCGGATAGGTCTTGTCCGAGAGGTTGAACTGCTTGAGTATGTCCTTGAGTATGGACATCTGGTCCTCGTCGTCGTAGATGGTGAAGCTGTTGCTGTAGCCGATCTTCTCGATGTCGCGGCGCAGTATGCGGCAGCAGGCGGCGTGGAAGGTCGAGACCCAGAGCTTGGACGCCCTGTCCCCCACCAGCTTTTCGATGCGCTCGCGCATCTCGCGGGCGGCCTTGTTGGTGAAGGTGATGGCGAGTATGTTGTAGGGGTCCACCGGGTCCTCGGCAAGCAGCGCCTCGGCCCGCGCGTCCAGCGCCCCCGCCTCCAGGCAATTGCGGATGCAGGCGCGCTCCTCTTCGCTGTAGACGGCGTCGGCGGGGGCGTTAAAGGCGTTGCCAAAGCGCATCATGTAGGCGATGCGCTGCGTCAGGACCGAGGTCTTGCCCGAGCCTGCGCCCGCCAGCACCAGCAGCGGGCCCTTTATGTGAAAGACCGCCTCGCGCTGGCGGTCGTTGAGACGGGCGTACTCCCGCTCCAGCGCTTTGCGGCGCAGCGATTGATCCTCATTCATTCTTCTCTCTTCTCCTCCGTTGTGTCCGCTTTCTCCTGCGCCTTGACGCGGTCCAGGGCGCGGCGGTAGCCGTCCGCGCCGTAGAGTAGGCTGCGGTTGACGCGGCTGATGGTCGCGGTGGAGGCGCCGGTGGCCTCCGCGATGTGGCTGTAGGTCTTCTTCTCGTCCAGCTGCCGCGCCACCTCCATGCGCTGCGCCAGGGACTGCAGCTCGTGTATGGTGCACAGATCCTCGAAGAAACGATAGCAGTCCTCCAGCGACTCCAGCGTCAGTATGGCTTCAAACAGGTGGTCGATCTCCGGATTGCCCAGCTTGGATCGATACATGGCTCTCCTCCTGCGTTTTATGCGCGCACCGGGTTGCGCAGCGTGCCGATGCCGCCCACCGTCACCTCCACGACGTCGCCCGGGCGCATGGGCCCGACGCCTTCCGGCGTGCCCAGGGACACGACGTCCCCCGGCAGCAGCGTCATGACGGAGCTGGCAAAGGCGACGAGCTCCCGCGCGCCGCGGATCATCATCGAGGTGCGGGCGCTCTGCTTGATCTCGCCGTTTAGGCGCGCCTCGATCGGCGCGTCGTCCGGGTCAAAGTCCGTCTCCACCCAGGGCCCCAGCGGCGCGAACGTGTCAAAGCCCTTGGCACGCGTCCACTGGCCGTCCACGGGCTGCAAATCGCGCGCGGTGACGTCGTTCATGCAGGTGTAGCCGAAGATGTAGGCGTCCGCCTCCTGCGCCTGGATGTTGCGGCAGGGGCGGCCGATGACCGCGGCCAGCTCCGCCTCGTAGTCCACGCGGCTGGAGCGCGGCGGCGCCACGATCGCCTCCTCCGGGCCGACGACGGCGGTCGGGGGCTTGAGGAAGATGACCGGTTCCTCCGGGTTGGGGTCGTTCATCTCGCGGATGTGGTCGAGGTAGTTGAGGCCCACGGCCACGATCTTGCTGGGCTCCGCCGGCGCAAGCAGCCGCACCTGCGCAAGGCGCAGGCAGCGGCCGTCGCGCTCCAGGGCCTCATAGGGCAGGCCGCGGAGCGGAAAGACGGACTCTCCCTCCAATATCGCGTAAAAGGGCGCGTTTCCCTGGCTTGCACGGATGATCTTCATAAAGGCAAATCCCCCCATCTTTTTATCCTTCTCATTGTACCACAGTTTCGCCCGCGCCGCCAGAAAAACTTGCGCGCCGCTTCCGTTTCCCGGAAAGGGCGCGGCAAAAGCGGTCAGGTTTTCGCGCCGTCCATATGGGGCGGGCTCCGGGGGGGAGTTTGAGGGGGCGCAAGCCCCCTCATCCCGGCGCGAAGCGCTCGGGAAAGGGCGGGTGGGTGGGGCGAAGCCCCATCCCGCCCGCCCTTTTTCAGAGCACGCGCAGGCGGCCGATGGACAGTTCGTAGGCCGTGCGCGCCTCCTGCGCGCCGTCCTCCAGCACCTTGACGTAGTCGCGGCTCTGCAGCCGGCCCTCGGCCTCCAGCAGCGCGCCGCGCGTCAAGTGCGCGCAGAACCGGGCGCAGCGCCCCCAGACCACGCAGGGGATGTAGTCCACGCCGCTGTAGGGCCTGGGCACGCGCAGCATCAAATCGGCGATCTCGCGGCCCAGGGGCGTGCGGCGGAAGATGGGGGGCCGGGCCAGCTCGCCGCGCAGCTCGATCGCGTTGTTGTCCACGCTCTCGCCCTCCTCCGCCTCGCGCACCAGCACCATCAGCAGCAGATGGCGCTTATCCGCCTCCTTGCGCGTGTAGCCGCGCAATTGGCCGCGCACGGTCACGCGCCCCTGCATGCGGGGCACGAGCGATTCCGGCAGCAGCAGATTCACCCGGTCCACCGTGCCCGAGAGGCGCTTTACCTGCAGTGTGCAGGTGTAGAGGTTGGCGCCGTGCGCGTTGTGCGAGAACACGGGCGCGTCCAGGACCGCGCCGGAGAGGCGCGCCGCATTCCTATCCATTCGCCTCGCCCGCCTTTCCCGCGTACTGCTTGCCCGTGTGGTCGATCCAGTACTCGCCATTTACCAGCAGTTCCGACACCGGCACGATCTCATAGCCCTCTTCCAGCAGCGCGTCCAGTATCGTCGGCAGCGCCTCTGTGATGTACTGCGAGTTGTTGTGGAAGAGCACGATGTCCCCCGGCCCGACGTTGTCCAGCACGCGCTTGACCATCGGCTGCACGCCCAGGTTCTTCCAGTCCAGCGAGTCCACGCTCCACTGCACGGGCTCGTAGCCGTTTTGGCGCGCGGTGAGCACCACCGCGTCGTCGTAGTCGCCGTAGGGCGGGCGGAAGAGCGTGGGCCGCACGCCGGTCAGCGCCTCCACCTTGTCCGAGAGCGCGGTGAGCTCCTGCGCGATCTCCGCTTCGCCAAGCTCGCTCATGTGCGGGTGCGTGTTGGAGTGGTTGCCGATCTCATGCCCCGCCGCGGCGATCTGCTCCACGCGCGCCGGGTATTTGTCCACCCAGTATCCCACCAGGAAGAACGTGGTGCGGATATCGCGCTCCTCGAGTATGCGCAGGATCTCGTCGGTCTTTTCTTCGCCCCAGGCCGCGTCAAAGGAGATGGCGATCTTCTTCTCCTCCGTGTCCACGCTGTAGACGGGCAGCGGGCGGCTGGCCGGGGAAAAGGCGCTCTCCGCCTCGCTTGCGTCGAAGACGCGGATGTAGGCCGCGGTGATCAGGGCCAGGCAGAGTACAAGGCAGGCCTGCGTCAGTGTCGTTACGTGCTCGCCGATCCATTTGGCCGCGCGCGCAAAGTCCGGTCGCTGCGTCATGCGCATTGTGCTTCCTCCTCTTCTTTCGCTTTGCCCCATCCCTATGCGCCCGCGCCCCGGTTTTATGCCCTTTCCTTTTGCGGATGGGCGGTGGGCGGACGCCTTCGGCGTCCGCGCCCCCACCCACCCGCCCTCCCCGCCGCTCCGCGGCGGGGCATGGGCGCGGCCGGCTTCGCCGGCGCGCCCTCCACGCCCCCAGGCCCTCCGCACGGCAAAAAGAAAGCCCCCGCTACGGCGTCTTCCAAAAAAAGACGGCGCTGGTGGGGGAGCGGAGGCCGGGGGGCGGGTGGGTGGGGCGCACGAGGTAAGGGGGGAACGGGGGCGCGAAGCGCCCCCGGGTCCGGCAGGGGCCCCCGGGGAGGCTTTGCCTCCCCGGGGGCCCCTGCCGGACCACTCTCCCCGGTATTTAGGCGCGGTAGCGGATCTTGCCGCCCATGACGGTCAGCACGGGCGCAAGGTCCTTGACGCGCTCGGGCTCTATGGCAAAGAAGTCCTCGGGCAGCACGGTGAGGTCGGCGTCAAAGCCGGGCACGATGTCGCCGCGGTGCCCTTCGTCGCCGCTTGCGGCGGCGACGTTGCGGGTGAAGACGCGCAGTGCCTCTTCCGGCGTCAGGTTCTCCTCCGGATGCCAGCCGCCCGCGGGCTTGCCGTCAAAATCGGCGCGCGCCATGGCGCAGTAGAGGTTGTGGCAGCTGTCCAGGCTCTCCACCGGGCAGTCGGAGCCGCCGGAGACGTTGACGCCGCGGCGCAGCAGGCTCTTCCAGGCGTAGCTGTGCGCGGCCCGCTCCTTCCCCACGCGCGCGTCCACGATGTGCGCGTCGTACTCCAGGAACACGGGCTGGACATAGGCCTGCGCGCCCAGGGCGGCAAAGCGGTCCAGCAGCGCCTCGTCGGTGATCTGGCAGTGGATGATGCCGTGGCGCAGCTGCTTTTCCGGCAGGGCGCGCTGCGCCTTTTCGATGGCGGTGAGGCAGACGTCCATCGTCTCGTCGCCTATGGCGTGCATGGCGGCGGGCATGCCGTGCTCGTGCGCCAGGCGCACCATGTCCTCGATCTCCTCCGGCGCATAGCAGAGCAGGCCGCGCGTGGAGGGCTCGTCGCTGTAGGGCTGGCGCAGGCGGGCGGTGCGCGCGCCCAGCGACCCGTCGGAGACGATCTTAAGGCTGTAGAGCGCAAAAACGCCCTCCCGCTCCCCGCTCTTGTGCCCGGCGGCAAAGAAGCGCTCCATCTCCTGCGTGCCGAGCAGCTGGCACTGCTGGTAGACGCGCACGGCCAGCGCGTCCTCACGCGCCAGTTTCTTATAGGCGGCGATCACCGTCTCCGGCTCGCAGCCGGCCATGGCGTGCAGATCGTCCGAGTGCACGGCGGTAAGGCCGTGGGCGGCGGCATAGTCGGCGGCGCGGCGCAGGATCTCCGCCGCCTCGTCCACCGTGACTTTGCGCTCGGCGCGGTAGAAGAGGCTGACGGCATTCTCGCTGACAAGGCCGGTGGGCTCGCCGGTTTCGTCCAGGTAGATCTCGCCGCCGGGCACGCGCGTGTCCTTTGTGATGTGAAAGCGCCGCAGCGCCGCGCTGTTCCCGGCGCAGATGTGGCCGCAGATGCGCGGGGCGACGATGGGGTGGTCGGTGGAGATCGCGTCCAGGTCCCACCGCGTGGGCATGCGCTTCTCCGGGAAGCGGTCCTGGTTCCAGCCGTGGGCGTAGACCGTCTCCCCGGCGGGGATGTGGTTCTCTTCGATGAAGGCGCGGCAGCGCGCCTGCACCTCCGCAAGGGAGTTGGCGTCCTTGAGCTCCACCTCGCGCAGCGTCACGCCAAAGTGCAGCAGGTGCAGATGGCTGTCGCCAAAGCCGGGGTAGACGGTGGCGCCGCCCAGATCGATGCACTCCGTGTCCTCGCCGCGCAGCATGCACACGCTCTCGTCGTCGCCCAGGGCGTAGATCTTGCCGTCCACGACGGCAAGGGCCGTCTCCGGCAGCAGGCCGTTTAGGCCGCGCAGGCGCGCGTTGTACAGTATGAGCTGAATCTCGTCCATATTAAAAGATACTCCCGCAGTCTTTCAGCGTCTCCCGCAGGTCGGGGCGGTAGATGCCCTTGTGCTGCGGGTTGAGGGAGGCCAGCACCACGCCCTCGTCCCCCTGGTGTGAGGTGGAGTGGATGAAGCGGCCTTCAGCGATGTACATGGCCACATGGCCGGGGAAGAAGAGCAGGTCGCCCTCCTTGACCTGTTCAAAGGGGATGCTGTGCACGGGGAAGCCGGGCTCGATCTTGGCGTCGCGGTAGATGAGCACGCCGCAGAGCATATAGGCCATGGAGCACAGCCCGGAGCAGTCGATGCCCAGCGTCGACTTGCCGCCCCAGCGATACGGCGTGCCAAGGTACTTCCAGGCCGCGTTCACGAGGTTCTTGCGTAGTTCTTCCTCCGGCACGCCCGCGGCGCTCGTGACGTGCGGGCGCAAGTAGTTGCTGCGCGTCCAGGCAGCGCGGCCGTCGGGCAGGAGCACCTCGCTCCAGCCGTTCTCCGCCCTGCGGCCGGTGACGCCCAGCACCGCCCCGCGCGGCACGGTGGCAAGGGCGTAGCCCTGCACGCGCGGCTCGCTCTGCAGGTCGGCCAGGCGCTTGTGCATCACGCGCTTTTCCGCCCCGGCAAAGGCGGCGGTGGCCGCTCCCTCGGGCTGGAGGCGGTGTTTTTCGACCCAGCCCTCGTAGCGGTAGTGCGTGCGCACGCGCACAAAGTCTCCCCTTTCCTCCAGCATTTCCACGCGCATGCCAAAGAGCGCCTCGTCGGCGCGCTCGCAGCGCAGCGTAGGCTCCGTCATCAAGGGGGCGATGTCGGTCACAACCCAGGCAAACATAGGGGGTCCTCCTCTCCTTCCAGGCAAAAGGCGTCAAACAGGCAGCGGGCCATTTCTCCTATGGCGGGCCGTCCCGCCCCCTCCCCCGGCGCGTCGGTGACAAAGGCGCCAAAGTAGACGGTGGGGCGGTTGGGGAAGCGAAGGAGGCCGCTGTCGTGATCGATCCCCTCCAGGCTGCCGGTCTTGTGGGCGGCGGGCAGGGGGAAGGGAATGTAGCGGAAAAAGTCGTCCTTGCAGCGCTGCGCAAGAAAGACGCGCAGCGCGTAGGCGCAGAGTGCCTTTGTGAGCAGCTCGCCGCGGTACAGCGCGCAGAAGAGCGCGCCCTGGTCGCGGGCGGAGGTGTAGTTGTTCCGCCCGCGCTCTATGGCGGCGTAGTCGAGCATGAGGCGCTCCACGCGCGTGCTCGTCCAGCCGCATTTCTCGCAGTAGGCGTTGACGCGGTCCATGCCAAAGCGCCGGAGCACGGCGTTTGTGGCGGTGTTGTCGCTGGTGATGATCATCCAGCGCAGCAGCTCGTCCAGGGGCAGCGCCTTTTCGCCACGGTCGAACACCTCGCTGTCGGAGAGTATGTCTTCCTTTGGCACAAAGACGGGCTCGCGCAGATCGGCGCGCCCGAAGCGCACCTCCTCCAGGGCGGCGAGCAGTATGGCGGCCTTGATGGTGGAGGCGGAGACCACGCGCCGGTCGGCCTCGCGCTCCAGCAGCACTTGACCGCTGCGGGCGTCGCACAGCAGCAGGCTGACGCGCCCGGGGGCGCTGTCCGCGATGCGTTGGATCTGCTCTTTCCAGTTCATAGCGCGCCTCCTTTTTCGTCCGGCAGTATGGCGAGGGTCCCGGCGCCGGCGTCCAGCGCGGCGACGGCGCCCAGGGGGAGGGACAGCGTCGGCTCGCTGTGGCCGCAGCTCAGGCCCGCCAGCACGGGGATGCCCAGCGGCGCAAGCAAATCTTGGAAGACCTGCTCCAGCGTCAGGCTGTCCTTGTCCGGGCGGGGATCGCAGTCCGTAAAATACCCCAGGACGATGCCGCGGCAGCCGCGGAGCGCGCCGGAGTTGACCAAGTGATTGAGCATGCCGTCCACGCGGTAGGGGGCCTCGCCCACGTCCTCGAGGAAGAGGATCTTGCCGCGGACGTCCAGCGCGTAGGGCGTGCCCAGGGCGGAGGCGATCAGGGAGAGGTTGCCGCCGACGAGCGGGCCCTCGGCCCGTCCGGGGGCGATGGTCCTGCGGGGCGCGCCCTCGCAGTTGGGCAGCGGGCCAAATAGCCCGCCAAAGAGGGCGGCGCGCAGCCAGTGCTCGGTATAGGGGTCCAGGCCCTTGTACCACTCGGTGGAGGGCATGGGCGCGTGGAAGGAGCGCAGGCCGGCGTTCTGGAAGAGTATGTGGAAGAAGGTGATGTCGCTGTAGCCGAAGAAGGGCTTATGCTGCGCCAGCAGGGCGCCTGTGTCGAGCAGGGGGAAGAGGCGCTGGGCGCCGTAGCCGCCGCGCAGGCAGAGCACGCCGTCGATATCGTCGTCGGCAAAGGCGTTCTGTATGTCGGCGGCGCGGATCTCGTCGGGACCGGCCAGGTAGCCGCGGCGCAGCCGGGCGGAGGGGTAGACGACGGGATCCAGGCCAAGGGCGCGCACGGCGGCGACGGCGGGCTCGAGCCGGTCCTCCGGCAGGGGGCCGGAGGGGGCGAGCAGGGCGACGCGCGCGCCGGGAGCAAGGGCAGTGGGCATGCGGGACAGATCCTTTCCTTATGACCGTTGCGCGGCAGGGCGCGCCGGCGTGTTTTCAGACAAAGTGTAGCGAAAAGGCGCGAAAAAAGCAACCACAAATCTCGCGCGGTGGAAAAAAAGGGGGCGGGTGGGATCTCCCACCCGCCCTCAGACTGTCGAAAAAGTAGGGCTGTTCGCTTGGGGATGCATGAAGGGGCAACTGCGTCCCCGTGCGCTTCGCGCCCGGGGATTCCGGCCTGCGGTGCTCCCTAACGGGAGCGTCCTCGGCCTCCAGGTTCGCTTCGCTCACCCTTGGCAGCCCCTTCATCTTCAATCCGCAGCGGCGGCGTGTACGCTTCCGGAGGGTCCGCTTTAGCGGACCTGGAGGGCCGTACAAGCCGCAGGCTTGCTAGGCCCGGAACCCCGAGCCGCCGTAGGCGGTGCGGGGCGCAGGCGGAGGAACGGTTCCGTAGGAACCGTTTCCGGTATCCGGCGCGTTGTGCGCGCAGCGCGCGGCACTTCCGGAGGGGGCGAAGCCCCTGGAGGGCCGTACAAGCCGCAGGCTTGGTAGGCCCGGAACCCCGGGACGCCGT
>CALWKN010000099.1 GCA_944381265.1 uncultured Clostridia bacterium | reverse complement strand
CGCTGACCGAGGGCGAAGCCTCCGGCCTTGCCTACCTGCTCTACGCCCCCGTGGGCGAAGACCTGCCCCTTGTGATCTACCTGCACGGCGGCAGCGGGCGCGGCGACGACCTCAGCCTGCTGCTGGAGGCGGAGAGCCTGCCCAAGTTCCTGGAGGAAGGGGAACTCGCGCCCAAGGCCCTCGTCCTGATGCCGCAGCTGCCCAAATCCATGAACGGCTGGTCTGAGGCCGCCTCGGACCTGGACGGCCTGATCGACGAGATCATCCAGGCCTATGACGCCGACCCGGACCGCGTCAGCCTCACCGGCCACTCGATGGGCGGCACGGGCGCCTTCGCCGTGGCCGCCGCCCTGCCCGATCGCTTCTCCCGCGCCGCGCCCTTGAGCGGCAGCGTGCGCGACACGCGCGATACGCGCCAGGCCCTGTCCGACCTACCCCTCTGGGCCTTTGCCGGGTCCAAGGACACTGTCGTCGACCCCGCCGCCTCAGAGGCGTTTGTGCAGGCGCTGCACGTCGTCAACCCCGACGCCCGCTTCACACTCCTTCGCGGCGTGGACCACTTCGGCGTGCCCGCCGAGGCGTTTTTGCGGGAAGACCTGCTGGACTGGCTGACCGCCTGACTTGCAATTGCCGCCTGCCCGTGCTATACTGACCCAGAATTGCGACAAAAAACCCCGCGGAGCGGGGAAGAGGGGGAGAGGAGAACGATGGCGCACTTTTTCATGGCCCGCTTTGGCAGGGAGCTGCCGGAATACGAACTGCCGCAGGGCGTGAGCATTCGCACCTTTCAGCCGGGAGACGAGGAGACGTTCCTGCGCTGCTGCAATGGCGGGGATCTAAACACGGAGTCCTGGACGGCGCAGGATGTGCGGGAAAAGCTGCTGGGCAAAGCAGGCGTTGAGCCGGAGCGCGTCTTCTTTGCCGCGGACGGGAGCGGCTGCGCCGGGGCCACGGCCACCGCCGTCTTTGAGGAGGGGCGCGGCTATGTCCACATGGTGGCCGCCGACCCGCGCTTTCGCGGCAAGGGCCTGGGCAAGGCCGCCTGCTTTGCCGCCGTGCGCTGTATGCTTGACGCCGGGTACGACTACATCGTGCTGGAGACGGACGACTTCCGCGCCCCGGCGCTGCACATCTACAAGTGGCTGGGCTTTGTGCGCATAGGCGTGCCGGAAAACGTGCGCGCGGCGCTTGCGGAGGCGGGCCTTGCCGAGCGCGTGCGCGAGTTTTCCGTCTCCACCGCCACGGTGGACCTGGCGGCAAAGGCCGTGGGCTGCGAGCCGGCCCGCATCGCCAAGACGCTCTCCTTCGCCGCGGGCGGCGGCTGCGCGCTGATCGTCTGCGCGGGCGATGCCCGCATCGACAACCCCAAGTTCAAGGCCTTCTTCCACGAAAAGGCGCGCATGCTGCCGCCGGAAACGGTGCAGCAGATCACCGGCTGCCCGGTGGGCGGCGTCTGCCCCTTTGCCGCTGGAAACGCCAAGGTCTATTTGGACGAGTCCCTGCGCCGCTTTGACATCGTCTACCCCGCCGCCGGCGGCGCCAACACCGCCGTGCGCCTGACGCCCGAGGAGCTGCAGCGGGCAAGCGGCGGCACGTGGATCGACGTCTGCCGCCTGCCCTGACGAACTTTTAGGAGGAAACACGCCCATGCAGTCCAACGCCGACCTGCTCTACATCGAGAACCCGGAACCCCTGCGGGAGCTCTACGCGCTCCGCCCCTTTGACTTTCTGCTGCTCTCCTTCTGCGCCGACACGCCCCCGGGTTCCGCCATCGAGGTGCAGGCCCGCGTGCGCCTGACGGACGGCGCCTTCACCGCCTGGTTCTCCTTCGGCGTCTTCAGCCCCTTCTGCGATAGGCACAGCGTCTCTTCCTCGGACGATATCGCGGAGCTTGACACCGACACGCTGCGCCTAAAAGGGGGCCGTCGCGCCGACACCGTGCAATTGCGCGTGCTGCCCACCCCCGCGCCCGACGGCCGCCTGCCGCGCCTGCGCTCTGTCACGCTCTCCTGCCGCGACAGCGCCCGCCCCCGCCCCGAGTCCGCCGCCCCCCATGCCGACGTGCGCGTCCCGGCCCCCTGCTTTTCGCAGATGGTGCGCGACCCGGCCATAGGCGGCGTCATCTGCTCCGCCGCCACCATCGCCATGCAGCTGTGCGCCCTGGGCGAAAACGTGCTGCCCGAGGAGATCGCGCTGAGCAACTACGACAGCGCCTACAAGGGCTGCGGCAACTGGGCCTTTTCCGCCGCCATCGCCGCTTCCTACGGGTACGAAGCCTGCGCCCGCTACGCGACGCTGGACGAGGTGGAGGAGGAGCTTGCCGCCGGGCGCCCGGTGGGCGTGAGCGTCCGCTACACCAACGACCGGGAGAACGACAAGCTGCCCTACCTCGAGGGCGCGCCCTGCACCACAAACGGGCACCTGATGCTCCTTTGCGGCTTTTCCACCGGCGAGGACGGCCGCCGCTTCGCCGTCGTCCACGACCCCGCCGCAAGGGAAAACGCCTCGGTCGAGCGCCTCTACCCGCTGGAGCAGTTCCTGCGCGCCTGGAGCGGCCGCGTCTGCTACTTCGTGCGCCGCCCCGCCGCGCAGATCCGGGAGCGCTTCGCCCCCGCCCGCAAGCGCGCCGCCCTCGTGCCCCTTTGCGGCGACGTCTACGCGCTGGAGGCCGAGTGCGTCACCGTGCCCTTCGCCCCGCCCGCAAAGGAGGGCTTCCCGCGCTGCGTCGTCGCCTATGTCGCGCAGGAGCGCGGCAAATGGGACGCCGACTGCGACTTTGCCTACGGCTCCGTCACGCAGGAGGGGAACCTGCGCCTCCCCGGCTATGCCGGCGGCCGCGCCTTTGTGATCACGGACCGCGGCCTTACCTACGTCGTGCGGTAAAAATGCGCCCGGCGCTGTCCCGAAACAGAACATCGGGGCGCGCCGGGCGCGTTTTCACTTGCAAAATGGATCTTACAGCACGATGGCCAGGAACGAGGCGGGCTCGTTTCCCACCGCCTGCATGCCGTGCGGATAGGAGGAGTCGAAGTAGATGCTGTCCCCGGGGTAGAGGATCAGCTCCGTGCCGTTGATGGTCAGGCGCAGCGTGCCCTCGAGCAGGTAGTCGAACTCCTGCCCCTCGTGGGTGTTGACCACCATGGGCGTGCCGGCGGGCACGACCGGCGTCGTCACAAGGAAGGGCTCCGCCACCTTGTTGCCGAAATTGTAGGCAAGGGACTTGTAGCGGTACTCCTTGCGCCTGTCGATGCCGACGCCCTTGCCCGCGCGCGTAAGGCAGTAGACGTGGAGCTTCGGCTCCCCGCCGGTGAGCAGCGCCGAGGGCTCCACATGGCAGGTCCCCGCCATGGCCAGTATGGCGCTTATGGGTATGTCGGTCCTGCCGCTCTCGTAGGAGGCGTAGGTCTCGGGGCTGACGCCCAGCGCCTGCGCCATCTCCTCCTGCGTATATTCACAGATCTCGCGCAGTTCCTTCATGCGCGCGGCGATGTCGAGTATCTCATTGGACATAGGTCTGACCTCCTGCCTGCCGGATTTCTTATTACCAGTATACATTGCGCCCTTCCATTTTGCAACGCAATTTGTTATACTGTGAGAAAGAAGTTCTTTACGGAGGATGAGAGCCATGGTTCGTCATATCGTCCTGTTCCGCCTAAAAGACGCCCGGCCCGAGAAGGTCGAGGCCGCCGCGCAGATGCTCCGCTCCATGCGGGGCAAGATCGAGGGTCTCCTGGACCTGGAGGTCGGCGTCGATTTCCTCGCCTCGGAGCGCTCCTACCACCTGGCGCTGACCTGCACCTTTGACAACGAGGAGCACTTCGCCGCCTACGCCGACCACCCGATCCACCGCCCGGTCAAGGCCTATATGCACGCCGTGCGCGAGACCAGCGTCGCCTGCGACTACCGTCTCTGACCGTCCACAGCAGGGAGGAATGTCCATGCCCAATGCAATCACGCTCTCCTACATCCAGGAGATGGTCCGCCGCCGCGAGGGCCGGCTGGGCGAAAAGCAGCAGCTGCTGCACCTGATGCGCGCCATGGGGAGCCTGGCCGAGGCCGTGGAGCGCGAGGAGGGGCTGGAGGGCGCCATAGGCGATATGCTCTACAACCTCTTTGCCCTGGCCAACACCTACGGCATCGACGTCGAGGACTGCATCCCCGAGACCGTCCCCATGCCCCCGCAGGAAAAAAAGGCGGCAAAGGGCCTGGACTTCCGCCCGCTCTAGTGCCCTGAGATCCACGCGCGTTTTCCCGGGGGCCGCCCCCGAAAACACATACACACACTTTTTTGCAAGGAGGAAACCATCCCATGCGCAAGCTTACTGTAAAGCCCCTCGATCGCGAGGCCTTCCGCCCCTACGGCGACTTCGTCTCCCTGCTGCGCCCGGCCGAGTTCTACGGCGACGCGCCCTCGGTCTTCACCCCGGACATGCTCCAGCTCCCGCTGGCCCAGCATGACCTCGCCTCCTTCTCCATCTGCCGCGTGGCCCAGCGCGCGAACATCGTGGACACCTCCGAGTACCACTCCTCCGCCTGGGAGGGCAACCTGCCCCTGGACGGCGATGTCGTGCTGCATCTTGCCCCCGCCAACCGCGGCAAGATCGACGCCGACGCCTTCGAGGCCTTCCTCGTGCCCAAGGGCACGCTGGTCATCTTAAAGCCCGGCGTCTGGCACTTTGCCCCTTACGCGGTGCAGGGCGAGGTCTCTACCCTCGTCGTCCTTCCCGAGCGCACCTACGCCAACGACTGCGTGGTCGTAAAGCACGCGCCGGACGAGCAGTTCGAAATCGAAATGCCCTAAATACAAACAGAGAAAGGAAGCATTTCCATGGAAAAGGGGATCCTTGGCACAAAGATCGTCACCCAGATCGGCTTTGTCGTAAACGACATCGAAAAGACCTCCCAGGCCTTTGCCGACTTCCTCGGCGTGGAAAAGCCGCAGTGGAGCCTTACCGACACCATCGACAAGACCCACGGCGAGTTCAACGGCCAGCCCTGCCCGGCGCGGGCCAAGCTCGCCTTCTTCCACGTGGGCGAGACCTTGGACATCGAGCTCATCGAGCCGGATGAGACGCCCAGCGTCTGGCGCAACGTGCTCAACGAAAAGGGCGAGGGCGTCCACCACATCGCCTTTGTCATAAACGGCATGAAGGAAAAGATCCTCGCCCTGGAAGCAAACGGCATGAAGCTCATGCAGCGCGGCGAGTACACCGGCGGCCGCTACGCCTACATCGACTGCGTGGACCAGCTCAAGACCATCGTTGAGCTCCTGGAAAACGACTAGGACCCAACCGCGGGGCGCCCAGGTCATTGGGCGCTCCTTTCGCATCGGAAAAAAGGAGGCGCACACCGCAAATGGAGGAGAGGAAGACGGGCTTTCCCCCCTTGTGCTTCCCCGGCGCGCGCGTGCTGATCCTGGGCTCCATGCCCTCGGAAATGTCGATCGCGGCGGGGTTTTACTACGCCAACCCGCGCAACGCCTTCTGGCCGCTGCTCGCCGCGCTCTTTGGCGAAACGGACGGGGGCACGCAGGAAGCGCGCACGCGGCTTTTGCGCGCACGCGGCGTCGCCCTCTGGGACAGCGCCGCCTCCTGCCGTCGCCGTGGCAGCCTGGACAGCGCCATCCGCGCCGCAGAGATCAACGACATCCCCGCCTTCCTCGCGGCGCACGCAAGTCTGCGCGCCGTGCTGTGCAACGGCAAGGCCGCGCACAGGCTCCTTATGCGCGCCTACCCCGCACTGCCCTGCCCCGTGCGCGCGCTGCCCTCGACCAGCCCCGCCGCCGCCTCCCTTTCCTTCGCCGAAAAGCTGGCCCTCTGGGCCCGGGCCTTTGACGAGTTCCATCTGCGCCCGTAGAAAAAAGGAGGTCGCTGTTTATGCCGTTTCTCTCCCTGGCCCTTTCCCGCCGCAGCATACGCAAATTCGCCCCCGCCCCCGTGCCGCGGGCGGACATAGAGGCCATGCTGCGCGCC
>CALWKN010000098.1 GCA_944381265.1 uncultured Clostridia bacterium | reverse complement strand
GCGCATCGAAGCCGATGGCGTGGATGTGACGGCCATGGCGGGTGCGGACTCGCCCGTGGCCTCCGGCCTGCAGGGCGCGGCGGAGCGCTTCCTGAAGCAGGGGGAGTTGTGCCTACCGTTGCGTCTGGAAGAACGAGCAAATGGTTGGGGATATTTAGTTCGCATTCTCGGAACCGCTCAAGGAAGTGGAGAGATATTACAGAAATTTTACTATCTGTATTTGCGTGCAGAACCAGAAGAGCCCTGGCAGCGAGAGGCTATTGTGACGCAAATCGAGAGCGAAACATCGGGCGTAGATGTGTATCGGACGAACTATGGAATTCAGTTTGAGCAAGAGGAAGCGTCGGTCGGAGACGAAGTTTCCGTGCGGATCTCCTTCGCCGATGTGAACCGTCAACCCTTCACGAAACCCATCTATCTGCAGGAAGGGCAGGGCTTTGCCGTCGCAGGAGAAAAGGAGGAAAACGGTTATCCGCTCACCGATTCTCAGGCGGTAGTGCGCTTTTCTTTGGAAGAAGTCAAGCAGAGAGCTTCTGTGACCTTCCATCTGCGGACGGAAAAGGGAGAGTACATCACCTCGGAGTTTTCCCTGCACTATGTGGATGGCACGGGGGAGCAGGGGGACCTTCAAGGGATTCTTTTTGCGGAATCCAGCGTAACGATCGCGGTTGGCGAGACCTATCGCCCCATTGTGTTGGGAGTCGTGACGGGCGGCAAAGTCGATGCGACATTGCAGATCGGAGAAGGGTCAGACAATGGCGTGATCCGATTGGACGGCAAGGGAAACGTGGTCGGCGTCCAGCCGGGCGTGGCCTATATCTCGGCAGAGTATACCACTTCCGATGAGAAGGTATACACTTCAAGCTCCATGAAGATCACCGTCACGGGGGCGTGAGGGTTGCATCATGCGGGGCGATGGGTGTATACTGAGAGCGCAGAGCGAATCCGAAAGGAGGGGGAAGGCGTGATCTGGGTTTGCACCCGCTGCGGCTACGAAGTGGAGTCGGACAAGCGTCCCGACCTTTGCGCCATGTGCTATGCGGCCATGCACCACATGGTGCCAAAGAAGGAAAAGACCGAACAAAAACAGGACGAGAAAGGCGAAGAATGAGACGCGCGCGGCGCTCCGGGGAAAGGAGCGCCGCGCGCGTCTGTTTATGGCGTTTGGGGTTTGTCGTCGTCGGCGGAGGGGATGACGCGGCCCTGGAGCTTGTTGAGCGTGCGCTCCACCGCGTCGCGGCTCTGCCCCCAGGGCTTGTCGCGGTTGCGGTAGTCGAACTTGAGCGTGAACCACTCCAGGTCCTGCTCTACGCGCGTAAGGTTCTTCTCCTGCAGCTCCAGCAGCGCGCTCAGGAAGTCCAGCTGCGCCGCGCCGCCGAGGTAGCGCCCGGCCCCGCGCAGCAGCAGCGGGTAGTGGCGCAGGCACACGCCCTTGGAGGCGGCGAAGGCCTGGCGGAAGGCGGCGTCCTTCTTGTAGAGGTAGCAGATCGTCTCGACATAGCGGGCCATGGTCGACTCCATGCGCTCGCAGATGAAGCAGGAGCCGGAGCGCATGGTAAGGTGGTCGCAGAGCGCCAGCAGCGCCTTGTGCACGGGGCTCAGGCGCGTGACGTCCCCGGCGGCGCGGGCCACGGGGTTCTTTTTGCGCTCGGCCTCCAGCGCTCTTTTTAGCGGCTCCGCGGCCTTGGCGCCGGAGGCGATGACGTCCTTAAAGTGCGTGTGCGTCATCAGCGCCAGGCTCAGCTTGTTCTCCATGGCGTAGAGCTTGCGGAAGTGGTCCGCGCAGAAGCCGCGCTCGTTTGTGCGCACGCGCGTGTCCGGCTCCATCATCGCGCCGCCCAGCGCCACGTCCAGGAACTGCTTTTCGCAGGCGTCCTCCAGCGCGCACAAGGGGCACTCGCTCTCTTTCTTATAGGCGTCCCAGATGGGGATGGTATCCAAATGGACCTGCGGCATCGCTTTTCCCTCCCGTTTCGTCTTTCTTTCCATTTGAGTATAGCGCAAGCGGCGGCGCTTGGCAAGGCGCGCTTCTCAAAGCGGCGCATTGCGCGTATGGATTGTACAAAAGGGAGGTGCGCATATGCGAAGGAGAAGCTACAGAACATCGCGCGGGCGGCGCGGCGCGGGGCGGAGATGGGCGCTGACGGCGGCGTGCCTGGGGCTGGCGC
This sequence comes from uncultured Clostridia bacterium, assembly GCA_944381265.1. Taxonomy (GTDB): domain Bacteria; phylum Bacillota; class Clostridia; order Christensenellales; family UBA1750; genus Spyradocola. The sequence continues at coordinate 9,377 of CALWKN010000098.1, read as the reverse complement.
TGTACATCGCTCTGGCGCTGGGCCTGGGGTCCTGGGCGCACGAGCTGCTGCGGGGATTTGCCGCGCGGGAAGAGGACGAGCTGACGGACGGGACCCGCCCCGCGCCGCAGGCGCCGGAGGCGGAGGTGACGGAAAGCGTGGCCTTCCCGGAGGTGGCGCTTTACGCGGTGAGCGTGGGCGGCTTTGCCGACGAGGAGGAGGCGGACTACAACGCCGAACTCTACGCCGCGCGCGGCGGGGCGGGGTACCTGATGGAGGAGGAGAGCGGCGGGCACAGCGTGCTGCTTGCCGCCTACGACAGCCGGGAAGCGGCGCAGAGCGTGGCGCAGAACCTGCAGGACGAGGAGAACATCCCGGCCTCGGTGCGCGAGATCGTCTCGCCCGGCCTGGAGATGCGCCTGACCGCCCCGGCGCGGCGCATCGACGCGGTGCGGGAGGCCTTTGCCGCCTGGCAGCAGGCGCTGGAGGAGCTGACGCAGCTTTGGCAGCAGGTGGACGCGGGCCTTTGCACGGCGCAGAGCGCGGCGGAGAGGATCGGCGAAATGGGGGAGGCGCTCGCCGCGGCGCGGCAGGCGGCCTTTGCCGAGGTCAAGATCGAAGGGGAAAGCAGCGCGCTGCAGGGCCTTGAGGCGCTATTGCAGAACTGGGAGGTCGATTTGGGAGAAATTGCGGCGGATCCGTCCGAATTTGTACTGGAGTTTTCGGGAGAAATCAAGTATACTTGTATTAAGACCGCAACCGAATATCACGCTTACGTCGAGGCACTGAAAGGGGACGTAAAGTAAGGAGGGCGCAAATGACCATACGAAAGATCGCGGAGCTGCTGGAGGCCAAGGTCATACTGGGCGAGGACAAGCTGGACATGGAGGTGGACATGGCCTTCTCCTCCGACATGATGAGCGACGTGCTGGCCTATGTGCACGGCCGCACGCTGCTGCTGACCGGGCTTGTCAACGAGCACGTCATACGCACGGCGGAGATGGTGGACATGGAGTGCATCGTCTTTGTGCGCGACAAGCAGCCGACCCAGGAGATCATCGACATGGCGCGGGAGAACGACATGGTGCTCATGACCACCTGGCACACGCTCTACTGCACCAGCGGCATCCTCTATTCCAACGGTCTTACCGGCGTAGGGAGGAGGAAGTAGCTATGCCGCTCATCGCGGAAGTCTTCGAGGTGAAGAAGGATGACTTCGTCTCCGCGGGCGAGGTCTCGGCCAAGATCAAGCGCACGCTCAAGAAGCTGGGCGTGGACAGCGCGGTGCTGCGCCGCATCTCGGTCTGTTCCTATGAGGTGGAGCTGAACCTGGTGATCCACTCTCTTGGCGGCACGATCGACTTTTCCGTGGACCAGGACGGCGTTACCCTCCTTGTCAAGGACTGCGGCCCCGGCATACCGGATCTGAACCTGGCCATGCGCGAGGGCTGGTCCACCGCGCCGGAATCGGTGCGCACCATGGGCTTTGGCGCCGGCATGGGCCTGCCCAACATGAAGCGCAACGCCGACGAGTTCGACATACAGTCCACCGTGGGCGTCGGCACGGAGATCCTGATGAAATTCCATTTGAAATAGGCGAAAGACTTGCCTCTCCGTTTCGCCGGCAGGGGAAGGAGATTGGATCTGTGGAGCAAACGACTTACTACCATTCCGTGATGCTGGAAAGGGACAAGTGCAAGGGCTGCACCACGTGCCTGAAGCACTGCCCGACAGAAGCCATCCGCGTCTACGGCGGCAGCGCCCACATCATCAAGGAGCGCTGCATAGACTGCGGCGCCTGCATACGCCGCTGTCCCTATCACGCCAAGGTCGCGGTGACCGATCCCCTTTCCAAGCTCAATGACTACAAGATCAAGGTGGCCCTGCCCGCGCCCACGCTCTACGGCCAGTTCAAAGGGCTGCAGGACATCGGCCGCCTGCTGGACGCGCTGATCGCCATAGGCTTTGACGACGTGTACGAGGTGGCGCGCGGCGCGGAGTACGTCTCGCGCGAGATCGCCGGGCGCGTGGCGCACCGCCGGGTGCACAACGGCATGCCCCTCATTTCCTCGGCCTGCCCGGCCATCGTGCGCCTGATCCAGGTGCGCTTCCCGGAGCTTTTGGACAACGTGGTGGACGTCATCTCCCCCATGGAGGCCGCGGCCCTGGCCGCCCGCAAGCGCGTGTGCCGGAACATGAGCGCGGACCCCGCGGACGTGGGCATCTTCTTCCTCACGCCCTGCCCGGCCAAGATGACCGAGGTGCGCGCCCCCCAGGCGCTGAAGAAATCCCACGTCGACGGCGTCATCTCCATCATGGAGATCTACGGCAAGCTCAACGCGGCCATAAAGGACGCGCGCCACTTTGACAACCTGCAGCACGCCGGGGCCTACGGCGTGGGCTGGGCGCAGACCGGCGGCGAGATGCTGGCCGTGGGCGTGGAGAACTCCCTGGCCGTGGACGGCATCGAGAACGTCATACAGGTGCTGGAGAGCATAGAAAACGGCGACCTCTCCGACCTGGACTACTTCGAGGGCCTGGCCTGTGTGGGCGGGTGCCTGGGCGGCCCGCTGACGTTTGAAAACACGTATGTAGCCAAGAACCGCCTGCGCCGGCTCACCGAGCGCCTGGAAAAGACCAGCGCGCCGGAGGGCGAGCAGAGCGAACTGTCCAGCGAGGAGCTGCGCACGCAGATGCTCTTCCAGCCCAACCCGGTGATGAAGCTGGACGACGACTTTGCCGCCGCGCTGCGCAAGATGGAACAGATCGAGCGGGTGCTCTCCGACCTTCCCGGCCTGGACTGCGGCTCCTGCGGCTCACCCACCTGCCGCGCGCTGGCGGAGGACGTGGTGCTGGGGTTCGCGGTGGAGCTGGACTGCATTTTCAAGCTCAAGCAGAAGATCCAGCAGATGTCCAAGCAGATGGTGGACATGGCGGAAATGACGAGAAAGTAATGGCACAGCGCCAAGACAGAACAAAAAACACATAAAGAGGAGGGTTTCCCGTGAACGTTGCGGAACTTGCCAAGATTTTGGACGCCAAGGTGCTGAACCCCGAGGCCGATACCGCCAAGGAGGTCAAGAGCGGCTACGTCTGCGACCTGCTGTCCTGGGTGATGGCCAAGGGCGCGCCCGGCACGGCCTGGATCACGGTCATGAACCACATGAACGTCATCGCCGTGGCCACGCTTCTGGACATGGCCTGCGTCATACTGCCCGAGAACATCGACATCGGCGAGGAGACGCTCTCCCGCGCCACCGAGGAGGACATCCCCGTCCTGTGCAGCGGAAAGACCTCCTACGAGCTCGCCGGCCTGCTCTTTGCGCAGGGCATCCCCAATCCGGTCAAGTAAATGCCCCTGCGCTGCGCGGTGGACCTGCACATCCACTCCTGCCTTTCCCCCTGCGCCGACGACGACATGACGCCGAACAACATCGCCGGCATGGCGTATGTCAAGAACCTGGACTGCATCGCCGTCACCGACCACAACGCCGCCTTCAACCTCCCGGCGCTGGAGAAGACCTGCCGGGAGATGAACGTGGTGCTGCTGCCCGGCATCGAGGTCACGAGCCGCGAGGAGGTGCACATACTCACCTACTTCCCGGACGTAAAGACCGCGGTGGACTTTGGACGCGAGACGGCGGCGCACCTGCTCGGCGCAAAGAACCGGCCTGAGATCTTCGGCAACCAGCTGATCCTAGACGAGGAGGACGAGACCGTGGGCACGCTCGACCCCCTCCTCATCCAGGCCACCGACCTTTCCATCGAAGAGATCGAGGCGCGCTGCACGCAGGCCGGCGGCCTGTGCGTCGCCGCCCACATCAACCGCTCCTCCAACTCGCTGCTGGGGAACCTCGGCTTCCTGCCGCCGCGCCCCCGCTTTGCCGCGCTGGAGGTCTACCGCGGCGCCGCCGCCCCCAAGGTGGACACCGGAGCCTACAAGATCCTCTACGCCTCCGACGCGCACCGACTGGGGGACATCGCCGAGCGCGAGTTCTTCCTCCCCCTGGAGGAGCGCAGCCGCGAGGGTCTGTTCGACTACCTCAAGTCCTGCCGCGCCCGTCTGGGACGGGAAGATTGACAGAAAAACGTCAAAGTTAGTTATGAAACTATCTATGTTTCCCAAACAAATCACAATCAGCGCTTTGGTCGGAATTAGCAATGGCGAACGAAATGTAAAATGCGTCAAAACTTGCGTCCGTCCGCCGCGCACCGGGTGATTTTGGAGCGGAAATGTGCTATCATCTTTCTTGAGTGACATGGAGAAAGCATTCTCATGCGCGCATATGGAAATTATCACAAGGGGGTCGAAAGTCAATGTCCGGCATCAGAAGCAAGGAACCGGAGAAATTTCAGCAACTTCAGGCCGTCATCGACGCGAAAAAAGGCATGAAGGGGGCGTTGATGCCCGTCATGCAGGAAGCGCAGGCCATCTTTGGCTATCTGCCCAAAGAGGTGCAGCAGTTCATCGCCGACGGTCTTGGCGTGACGCTGAGCGAAGTCTACGGCGTCGCCACCTTCTACGCCCAGTTCGTCCTGGAGCCGCAGGGCGAGCACGTCATCGGCGTGTGCCTTGGCACGGCCTGCTACGTCAAGGGTTCCCAGGCGGTCCTCGATCGCCTGAGCGAGGAACTGAAGGTCCCCGTGGGCAAGACCACGGCCGACGGCAAGTTCACGCTCAACGCCACACGCTGCCTTGGCGCCTGCGGCCTTGCGCCCGTCATGATGATCGGCGACGAGGTCTACGGCCGTCTCACCCCGGACGAGGTGCCCGGGATCCTGGCTAAGTACTAAGAGAAGAGGACCGGAGAAGAAGGGGGAAAGCGCAATATGCGCGAACTGTCGCTGCACGTGCTGGACCTGGCGCAGAACTCGCTGACCGCGAACGCCTCGCGCCTGGACATCCTCATCGCGGTCGACCACAAGGCGGACACGCTGAGCATCACGCTCAGGGACGACGGCAAGGGCATGGCGCCGGAGTTTCTCAAAAACGTCACCTCGCCCTTTACCACCACGCGCACCACGCGCAAGGTGGGCCTTGGCATCCCCATGTTCAAGGTCAACGCCGAGCTTACCGGCGGGTCGTTTGACATTGAGAGCAAGGTGGGGGTGGGCACGCGCATGACCGCCGTCTTCATCCTTTCCTCCATCGACCGGCCGCCGCTGGGCGATATGCCGGCCACGATGGTGTCCCTCATCGTCTCCAATCCCAAGTTCCACTTCCACCTGGAGTACACGGTGGACGATCAGGAACCCTTTGCGTTTGACACCGAGGAGATCCAGGCGGTCCTTGGCCCCGTGCCGCTGGACGCGCCGGAGGTCGTCTCCTGGATCGAAGGGTACATCCGCGAGGGCATGGACGCATTACACGGAGGTGCGTAACAACTATGAAATCCATTAAGGATCTGGAAGCCATCCGCCAGCGCACGCTGGACGAAGTCAACCTGCGCAACGACCGCCACGGCATCCGCGTGGTGGTGGGCATGGGCACCTGCGGCATTTCCGCCGGCGCTCGCCCGGTGATGATGGAGTTCGTCGAGGAGATCAAGCGCCGCGGCGTCAAGGACGCGATGGTGACGCAGACCGGCTGCATCGGCGTCTGCCGCCTGGAGCCCATGGTCGAGGTCTACATGCCCGGCCAGGAGAAGGTCACCTATGTGCTGATGAACCCGGAGAAGGTCGCCCGCGTCGTGGGCGAGCACCTGATCAACGGCCGCCCCGTGACCGAGTACACCATCGGCTACGTCGAGGCCCAGGAAGCGCAGGGCAAGTAACCCCGCCGCCCGAAAAGAGAGATCATTAGGAGGTTTTACACAATGGACTTGTTTCGTTCGCAGGTTCTGATTTGCGGCGGCACGGGCTGCACGTCCTCCGGCTCCCCGGAGCTCATCCGCCTCTTTGAAGAAAAGATCCGCGACGTAGGGCTCGACAAGGAAGTCAAGGTCGTGCGCACCGGCTGCTTCGGCCTTTGCGAGATGGGCCCCATCGTCATCGTCTACCCCGAGGGCGCGTTCTACTCCCACATAAAGCCCGAAAACGTCGACGAGATCGTAAACGAGCATTTGCTTAAGGGCCGCATCGTGCGCCACCTGCTCTGCCGCGAGGCCGTCGAGCAGCAGGGCGCGACCAAGTCCCTGGACGAGGTGGACTTCTACAAGAAGCAAAAGCGCGTCGCGCTGCGCAACTGCGGCGTCATCGACCCCGAGCGCATCGACGAGTACATCGCCTTTGACGGCTACAAGGCCCTGGCCAAGGTCCTGACCGAGATGACCCCGCAGCAGGTCATCGACACCATCAAGGCCTCCGGCCTGCGCGGCCGCGGCGGCGCCGGCTTCCCCACCGGCACCAAGTGGCAGTTCGCCGCCAACTCCGTCTCCGACCAGAAGTACGTCTGCTGCAACGCCGACGAGGGCGACCCAGGCGCCTTCATGGACCGCTCGATCCTCGAGGGCGACCCCAACGCCGTCATCGAGGCCATGGCCATCGCCGGCTACGCCATCGGCGCCAACCAGGGCTACATCTACGTGCGCGCCGAGTACCCCATCGCCGTCAAGCGCCTGCAGGTCGCCATACGCGAGGCCCGCGAGTACGGCCTGCTTGGCAAGAACATACTGGACACCGGCTTTGACTTCGATCTGGACATCCGCCTTGGCGCCGGCGCTTTCGTCTGCGGCGAGGAGACGGCGCTGATGCAGTCCATCGAGGGCAAGCGCGGCGAGCCGCGTCCCCGCCCGCCCTTCCCGGCGGTAAAGGGCCTGTTCGACCAGCCCACCATCCTCAACAACGTCGAGACCTACGCCAACGTCCCGCAGATCATCCTCAAGGGGCCGGAGTGGTTCTCCTCCATGGGCACCGAGAAGTCCAAGGGCACCAAGGTCTTCGCCCTGGGCGGCAAGATCAAGAACACCGGCCTTGTCGAGATCCCCATGGGCACGACGCTGCGCGAGATCATCTACGACATCGGCGGCGGCTGCCCCAACGGCAAGAAGTTCAAGGCGGCCCAGACCGGCGGCCCCTCGGGCGGCTGCATCCCGGCCTCGCTCCTGGACACCCCCATCGACTATGACAACCTGATCGCCATCGGCTCCATGATGGGCTCCGGCGGCATGATCGTCATGGACGAGGACAACTGCATGGTCGATATCGCCCGCTTCTTCCTCGACTTCACGGTCGACGAGAGCTGCGGCAAGTGTCCGCCCTGCCGCATCGGCACCCGCCGCATGCTGGAGATCCTCGAGCGCATCACCGAGGGCAAGGGCGAGGACGGCGACATCGAGAAGCTGGAGACGCTGGCCAAGAACATCAAGGCCTCGGCCCTGTGCGGCCTTGGGCAGACCGCGCCCAACCCGGTGCTTTCCACCCTGCGCTACTTCCGCGACGAGTACGAGGCGCACATCTACGAGAAGCGCTGCCCCGCCGGTCACTGCAAGAAGCTGCTCAAGTACACCATCGACCCCGCCCTGTGCAAAGGCTGCTCTCTCTGCTCCAAGGTTTGCCCCGTCGGCGCAATCTCCGGCGAGATCAGGAAGCCCTTTGTCATCGACTCCTCCAAGTGCATCAAGTGCGGTGCCTGCATGGAGAAGTGCCGTTTCAACGCGATTTCGCGCAAATAGTTCAAAGGAGTTGAGTGAGCATGGATTTGGTATCTTTGACGATAGATGGCGTCCAGGTGCAGGTCCCTGCCGGCACCACGGTGCTGGAAGCCGCGCGCCTGGCCAACATCCAGATCCCCACGCTGTGCTATCTGAAGGACGTCAACCAGATTGGCGCCTGCCGCATGTGCCTGGTGGATACCGGCGCGCGCGCCTTTGCCGCCGCGTGCGTCATGCCCGTTTCCCCCAATATGGTGGTCAAGACCAACACCCCCGCCATCCGCGAGGCGCGCAAGGTCAACATGGAGCTCCTGCTCTCCAACCATGACCGCAAGTGCCTGACCTGCGTGCGCAGCCGCAATTGCGAGCTGCAGACGCTGGCCGAGGAGCTCGGCGTGCGCGACGTCCGCTTTGAGGGCAAGCGCAACGACTACGAGGTCGACGACTCCTCCGCCTCCATCGTGCGCGACCCCAACAAGTGCATCCAGTGCCGCCGCTGCATCGCCGCCTGCGCCAACGTGCAGAAGATCGGCGTCATCGGCACGGTCGGCCGCGGCTTTAACACGGTGATCGAGCCCGCCTTCGACCAGAAGCTGGGCGACGTCGGCTGCATCAACTGCGGCCAGTGCATCCAGGCCTGCCCCGTCGGCGCCCTGCGCGAGAAGGACAGCACCGAGGAAGTCTGGGCCGCCATCGGCGATCCCAACAAGCACGTGGTCGTGCAGCCCGCGCCCGCCGTGCGCGTGGCCCTGGGCGAGGAGTTCGGCATGCCCATGGGCAGCCGTGTCACCGGGAAAATGGCCGCCGCCCTGCGCCGCATGGGCTTTGACCGCGTCTTTGACACCAACTACGGCGCGGACCTGACCATCATGGAGGAGGGCACCGAGCTGCTTGGCCGCATCCAGCACGGCGGCGTGCTGCCCATGATCACCTCCTGCAGCCCCGGCTGGATCAAGTACGTTGAGACCTACTACCCCGAGTTCCTGCCCAACCTCTCTTCCTGCAAGTCCCCGCACGAGATGCTGGGCGCGGTCATCAAGAGCTACTACGCCGAGAAGAACCACATCGATCCCAAGGACATCTTCGTGGTCTCGGTCATGCCCTGCACCGCCAAGAAGTTCGAGGCCAAGCGCCCGGAGCTGGCCAACAACGGCCTGCAGGACGTGGACGCGGTCATCACCACCCGCGAGCTCGCCCGCATGATCAAGGAAGCCGGCATCGACTTTGTCAACCTGCCCGACGAGTCCTTTGACCCGCTGCTGGGCGAGTCCACCGGCGCCGGTGCGATCTTCGGCGCCACCGGCGGCGTCATGGAGGCCGCGCTGCGCACCGTCGCCGACATCCTGGAGGGCAAGGACCTCGACGCCATCGAGTACACCGCGGTCCGCGGCATCGAGGGCGTCAAGGAAGCCACCGTCAACGTCGGCGGCAAGGAGATCAAGCTCGCCGTCGCGCACGGCACCGGCAATGCCAAGATCCTCATGGAGAAGATGAAGAAGGGCGAGGCCGACTACACCTTCATCGAGGTCATGGGCTGCCCGGGCGGCTGCGTCACCGGCGGCGGCCAGCCCATCGTGCCCGCGCGCGAGCGCATGGCGGCCGATCCCCGCGTGGTCCGCGCCAAGGCCATCTACGAGGAGGACAAGGCCCTGCCCGAGCGCAAGTCCCACAAGAACGCGTCCGTGCAGAAGCTCTACGACGAGTACCTGGGCAAGCCCAACAGCCACAAGGCCCACGAGCTGCTCCACACCCACTACGTCGACCGCTCTGCCGAGCGCTAAACTTCCCACCGTCTAAAATCCATGG
>CALWKN010000097.1 GCA_944381265.1 uncultured Clostridia bacterium | reverse complement strand
GGCAGGCGCCCCGGCGCGTCGGGCCGAAGGCCCGACAAGGGGCTGCGCAAAGCGCAGACCCTGCCGCGTGGGCCGCATGGCCCACGCGGGCGCCGGGGCGCCGGGGGTGGCGGGGGCGGGGGGCGGGGCGGAGCGTCGTTTTCCCTGGAAAACGAGCGACGCACATCGCTTTCCCCCGGGATGTTCCAGCAGGGTTGACAGGCGGCCTTTCCTTGTATATAATAGCTAGGACAATGCGAGGAGCGAAGCGCGGCGCACGGGCCCGGCAACAGTAGGGGCTCGTGGGCTGCTTGATTATACGCAAGTCCCGCTTCCAGGGACGTGTCAACATCATCTAGGGAGGCAATTTTTCATGGCAAGCAACGGCAGCGACGTCAAGTACTTTACCGCCGAGGGCATCAAGAAGATGGAGGAGGAGCTGGACTACCTCCGCTCCGTCAAGCGCGGCGAGGTGGCCGAGAAGATCAAGGTGGCCCGTTCTTTCGGCGACCTGTCCGAGAACGCCGAGTACGACGAGGCGCGCAAGGAGCAGGCCTTCATGGAGGGCCGCATACAGGAGCTGGAGTCGATCCTCTCCACCGCCCAGGTCATCCGCGAGGAGGACATGCCCAGCGACGTGGTGACCGTGGGCTCCACCGTCACCGTCTACAACGAGACGCGCAAAAAGGAGCAGGTCTACAGCCTCGTCGGCTCCTCGGAGGCGGACCCCTTCAAGGGCCGCATCTCGCAGGACTCCCCCATCGGCGCGGCCCTGACCGGCAAGCGCGTGGGTGAGGTGGTGCAGGTGGCCGTGCCCGCGGGCACGCACACGCTGCGCATCGAGAAGATCTCGCGCTAACACAGAGAAAGTTGGGAAACGATATGCCAGAGAATCAGCAAGGGATGGAAAACCTCAGCGAACAGGCGCGCATCCGCCGCGAGAAGCTGTTTGCGCTGCAGCAGGCGGGGCAGGACCCCTACCGCATCACGCGCTTTGACAGGACGCACCTGTCGCAGGAGATTCTGACAAACTTCGAAGCGCTCGAGGGCAAGGAAGTGGTCGTGGCCGGGCGCATGATGTCCCGCCGCGTCATGGGCAAGGCGGCCTTTGCCCATCTGCAGGACGGCGCCGGTCAGATCCAGGTCTACGTGCGCCGCGAGGACGTGGGCGAGGAGGCGTACGCGGCCTTTAAGGCCTTTGACATCGGCGACATCGTCGGCGTGCGCGGCGCGGTGTTCCGCACCAAGACCGGGGAGATCTCCCTGCACGCCGCGGGCCTTGCGCTGCTGAGCAAGTCGCTGCTGCCGCTGCCGGAGAAGTACCACGGCCTAAAGGACAACGATCTGCGCTACCGCCAGCGCTATGTCGACCTGTTCATGAATCCGGAGGTCAAGGACGTCTTTGTCAAGCGCAGCCGCATACTCTCCGAGATCCGTGCATACCTGGACGGCAAGGGCTTCCTGGAGGTGGACACCCCGATCCTGCTGCCGATTGAGATCGGCGCCTCGGCGCGGCCCTTTGTCACCCACCACAACACGCTGGACATGGATATGTACCTGCGCATCGAGACCGAGCTCAACCTCAAGCGCCTGATCGTGGGCGGCATGGAGCGCGTGTACGAGGTGGGCCGCATCTTCCGCAACGAGGGCATGGACACCCGCCACAACCCGGAGTTCACCAGCGTCGAGCTCTACCAGGCCTACACGGACTACAAGGGCATGATGGACCTGGTGGAGGAGCTCTACATCCGCCTGGCCAAGGTCATCTGCGGCGATACGCACATCACCTACCAGGGCAAGGCCATCGACATGGGGCACTGGGAGCGCCTGACCATGGCCGAGGCGGTCAAGAAGTACGCCGGGTGCGACTACTACGACTGGAAGACGGACGCAGACGCCCGCGCCGCCGCCAAGGAAAAAAACGTGCCCGTGCCCGCGGACGCCACGCGCGGCACGGTCTTAGCCGAGCTCTTTGACGCCTTTGTCGAGGAGAACCTCGTCCAGCCGACCTTCATCTACGACTACCCGGTGGAGAACAGCCCGCTGGCCAAGCGTAAGGCGGACGACCCCGCCTTCACCGAGCGGTTCGAATACTTCATCTGCGGCTGCGAGTACGGCAACGCCTTCTCCGAGCTCAACGACCCCATCGACCAGAAGGAGCGCTTCCAGCGCCAGGTGGCCCAGAAGAAGGCGGAGAACCCCAACACCACCGCCCAGGTGGACGAGGACTTCGTCACCGCCCTGGAGTACGGCATGCCGCCCACCGGCGGCCTGGGCTTCGGCCTGGATCGCCTGGTGATGCTGCTGACCGACTCCGCCTCCATTCGCGACGTGCTGCTCTTCCCCACGATGAAGCCTCTGGACAAGAATGATGCCCCGGCGGCGGAAGCGGCGCAGCCTGAGACGGAAGCGCCGGCGGCGCAGCCGGAAGCGCAGCCGGCCATCGACTTCTCTCATGTGGAGATCGAACCGCTGTTCGCAGACGCCGTGGACTTTGAGACCTTCAGCAAGTCGGACTTCCGCGCCGTCAAGGTCAAGGCCTGCGAGGCCGTGCCCAAGTCCAAGAAGCTGCTGCGCTTTGTCCTGGACGACGGCACGGGCGAGGACCGCGTGATCCTCAGCGGCATCCACGCCTATTACGAGCCGGAGCAGCTCGTGGGCAAGACCTGCATCGCCATCGTCAACCTGCCGCCGCGCAAGATGATGGGCATGGATTCCTGCGGAATGCTCATCAGCGCCGTGCACCATGAGGAAGGGGAAGAGCGGCTCCACCTGCTGATGGTGGACGACCGCATCCCCGCCGGCGCCAAGCTCTACTGAGTCTCCTTCGCCCCGCGTCCCTTGTGGCGCGGGGCGTTTTTTGCTGAAGGAACAGGCCAAAAGGGCGGCATACCCTGCACTTCTTCCCCTGCGGGGCCGCGCCCCACCCCGGCATCCCTCAACTCCGTGCCAAAGTCCGGGGGACCGCAAGGGTCCCCCGACTTTGTCACAGGGTCCCCGCACCGCCTCTCTCCGCCGCTGCGCCGCTCCGCGGCTGCGCGGCTGCGCGAGGCGGTACGGAGACCCTGAGGCACTGCGCCTGAC
>CALWKN010000096.1 GCA_944381265.1 uncultured Clostridia bacterium | reverse complement strand
CTTGGAGCGGCGCGCCTTAGGCGCGCCGCTCCAAGAAAAAGGGCCCTGCTGCGAAGCAGCAGGGCCCGCGGCGCGAAGCGCCGAACGTCCATTTTAGTCGTCCACGCCCATCTCCTGGCGGGCGGAGGCCAGGGAGATGCCCTTGCCTTCGGCGCCATCGCCGTTGGCGAACTCGGCGGCAAGGTCGGCGCTGTTGCCGAAGGTGTAGAGCTTCTCGTCCTTAATGAGGAAGGAGTGCGGCTCGCTGGCCGGGTAGTAGACCGTGGCCACGACTTCCTTGGTCTTGAGGTTGGTCACCACGTCCTTGCCCAGGAAGAAGAGCATCTCCTGGTTCAGCGGCGGCTCCTGGAAGTCGAGCATCGTGTACTCGCTCTCGTCGGCGTACTTGTTGCGGTAGGGCAGGGAGTAGGTGATGGAGTCGTTGGCCTTCAGGTCCTCGCCCTTGAGCACCTCGGTGACGACGAGCGTGTACTGCTTCTCCATGTTGAAGGTGTCCTGGGAGGCGGAACCGTCCGTCTCGCGCACGCTGTTCCACTCGCCAAGGGACTTGGTCAATTTGCCGATGACCACATAGGCGCTGGTCTCGGCCAGCTCGTCAAAACCGGCGTCGATCACTTCCACAGTAACGGCCTCGTCCACGCGGGGGGTGGGCACGCCTTCCCCGGCGGCGTTGGGATCCACCGTGGGCGTGGGGGAGGGGGAAGCCGGAGCCGAGGCCGAGGGAGAGGGCGCGGGGCTTTCCTCTTCGAGTATCGGGTCCACTTCCGTGTTGTTGGAGCAACCGGCCAGCATCGCGCAGGCGAAGACGGCCACGAGCAGCAGGGCTACAGCTTTTTTCATTCGGATTCCTCCCGTGAAATATACATACTAGAACGCACACCCCCCGCAGCGGCGGGCGCTGTGCGACTGTATTATACACAAAAACCGCCAAAATAGCAACAGAAAAGGCGCCCCTTTTCTAGGGAATAAGACGAGCGACGCGCGCCGAAAGTTCCCCGCCTCCGGAGAAAATTTACCCCGCCGCGATTGACGAAGGCGCGGGGCGGCGTGTACAATAACTCGGATGCAAGTTTGAAGGAGGTCTGCGCCTTGCCCGTCAAGATATTGGATAACCTGCCCGCCATCTCCATACTGCGGGAGGAGAATATATTCGTCATGCCCGCCTCCCGCGCGGGCACGCAGGACATCCGCCCCCTGCACATCGCCATACTCAATCTGATGCCGACAAAGATCGTCACCGAGACGCAGCTTCTGCGCGTCATCGGCAACACCCCCCTGCAGGTGGAGGTGACCTTCCTGCGCACGGCCTCGCACCTTTCGCGCAACACGCCCCTGCAGCACCTTGAGGCCTTCTACAAGACCTTTGACGAGGTGCGCGAGCAGAACTTTGACGGCCTCATCATCACCGGCGCGCCGGTGGAGCAGATGGACTTTGCCGAGGTGCGCTACTGGGAGGAGCTCACCGCCATCATGGACTGGGCCGCGGACCACGTCTTTTCCACGATGTACATCTGCTGGGCGGCGCAGGCCGGGCTCTTCTACCGCTACGGCGTCAAGAAATACCCGCTGGCAAAGAAGATGCACGGCGTCTTCTCCCACCGCGTGGTCCGGCGCACCGCGCCGCTGGTGCGCGGCTTTGACGACTGGTTCAGCGCCCCCCACTCCCGCCACACCGAGGTGCGCCTGGAGGACATCGAAAAGGTCCCCGACCTGGAGGTCCTGGCCGTCTCCCCCGAGGCCGGCGTCTACCTTGCCGCCTCCCGCGACGGCAAGCACGTCTTTGTCACCGGCCACGCCGAGTACGACGCCGACACGCTCAAAAACGAGTACGAGCGCGACAGGGCCAAGGGCCTGCCCATCGCCGTGCCCCGCCACTACTTCCCCGACGACAACCCCTCCCGCGAGCCCCTGGTCACCTGGCGCGCCCACGCCAACCTCCTCTACGCCAACTGGCTCAACTACTACGTCTACCAGGAGACCCCCTACGACCTCAGCCAGCTCGCAAAGAAGAAAAATTAAAAATTCGTAAACTTTGGCCGCCCCGGGAAAACTTTTTTCCGCGGGCGGCTTTTGCTGTTGCCAACCGCGCGCTTCGTGGTATAATCAAATCAAAGGTCAGGAAAGGTCAAACCCGGGAGCGGGCGCCAAAGAAAGGGGGAAGGGCCGATGGGGAGCCTGTGCGACGACATCGAGCGCTTCCTGCTGGAGCGCCTGCGGGGGAGGGACGAGGTGGAGCTTCGCCGCGCCACGCTGGCGGCGCGCTTTTCCTGCGCGCCCTCGCAGATCAACTACGTCCTGACCACGCGCTTTACGCCGGCGCGGGGCTACCGCGTGGAGTCGCGGCGCGGGGGCGGCGGCTATGTCCGGGTCATCCGCGCGGACGCCACGCGCGTAGAGTACATGGAGGGCCTGCGGGCCGCCATAGGCGAGAGCATGAGCGAGGAGGCGGCGCTGCGCCTTGTGCAGGCGCTGTGCCGCAGCGGCGCGCTTTCGGCGCAGCAGGCGCATCTGATGCGCGCCGCGGTGCGCGAAGAGGTTTTGGGCAGCGATGCTGCGGCCGCGCGCCTGCGGGCCCGCATCGTCAGCAGCATGCTGCTGTGCGCCGCCAAGGAGGGAGAAGACTATGCTTTGTGAGGAATGCGGACAGAACCAGGCGACGATCCACATCGCCACCATCATCGGCGGGCAGAAGAAGGACGAACACCTCTGCCCCCAGTGCTGGCAGAAGCGAAACGCCAAGATCCTGGGGGGCCTGAACGTCGGCAGCCTGCTGGCCCAGCTCCTGGGCGCGCAGGCGCAGCAGGCGGAGGACCAGGGCCTTACGTGCGACGCCTGCGGCCTGTCCTTTGCCGAGTTTCAGAAGACGGGGCGCCTGGGCTGCGCGCATTGTTACGCGGCCTTTGGCGAGAATATGAAGAAGACGCTGGGCAGCATCCACGGCCACACGCGCCACGTGGGCAAGGTGCCGCCGGAGCTGGAAAAAGAAGCGCTTGCCCGCCGCCGCATCGACGACCTGCGGCGCGAGATGGACGAGGCGGTGCGCGTGGAGGACTTTGAGCGCGCTGCGGCGCTGCGCGACGAGATCCGCAGCCTGGACGCGGCGCGCAGCGGGGAGGAGGAAGCATGAGCGAGGAAAGACGGAACCAGGAGGCCATCGCCCAGTCCTGCCGCGTGCGCCTGGCGCGCAACTACGCCGACGTGCCCTTCCCCAGCCGCATGAGCGAGGCACAGGGGCAGGAGATCATCGAGCGCACGGCGCGGGCGCTGGAGGACGAGGGGCTGACGCTGCGGCGCATGGCGGACTTAAGCCGCAACGCGCGCGGCGTGCTGGTGGAAGAGCATTTGATCAGCCCGGAACTCTCCGCGCGCGAGGGCGGCGCGGTGCTGCTGAGCCCCGACCGCACCGTGGCGGTGATGATCGGCGAGGAGGACCACCTGCGCGTGCAGGCGATGCTGCCCGGGCTGCGGGTGCGGGAGGCCATGGCGCTGGCCGACCGCATCGACCGGGCGGTGGAGCGCACGGAGCGCTTCGCCTTTGACCGCGAGTGGGGGTATCTGACCGCCTGCCCGACAAACGCCGGAACGGGCCTGCGCGCCTCGGTGATGCTGCACCTGCCGGGGCTTGCCATGCTGCAGCGCACGGGCGAGGTGATCCGCGCCGTGGCGCAGCTGGGCCTTACGGTGCGCGGGCTCTACGGCGAGGGCAGCGAGGCAAGCGGTGACCTCTACCAGCTCTCTAATGAAATCACCTTAGGGCGCACGGAGGAGGAGATCTTAAAGCTCGTCTCCGACACGGCGGAGCAGGTCATGGGCAGCGAGCGCGCCGCGCGCGAGATGCTGCTGCAGCAGGGCCGGGTGAAACTGGAGGACACGCTGATGCGCTCCTACGGCATCTTCCGCCAGGCGCGCCTGATGACGACCAAGGAGTTCATGGCGCGCCTGTCCAACGTGCGCCTTGCGGCGGACTTGGGCTTTGTGGACATAGAGCCGGCGCTGCTGGATAAGCTGCAGCGCGACGTGCAGCCGGCGACGCTGGAGCGCAACGCCGGGCGCAGGCTCAGCCAGGAGGAGCGCGACGAGATGCGCGCCGAGATCATCCGCCGGGCGCTGGCGTAAGAGGAGAGAAAGGGAATGAGCATGAATTTTTTTGACAGCTTTACAAAGGGCGCGCAGCGCGTGCTGATCATCGCCCAGGAGGAAGCGCGCCGCCTGGGCCACAACTACGTGGGCACGGAGCACATCCTCCTTGGCACGATCAAGGAAAAGTCCTCGGTCAGCAGCCTGCTGTCGCAGCTGAACGTGACGTATGAAGCGGTGTGCCGCGAGATCGAGGAAAAGGTGGGCCCGGGCGACTTCCAGTTTTCTGCCGCCTTCGGCTACACGCCGCGCACCAAGCGCGTGCTGGAGATGAGCAAGGCCGAGGCCAACAAGCTGGGGCAGAACTACGTCGGGCCGGAGCACCTGCTCTTTGCCCTGCTGCTGGAGGGCGAGGGCGTGGCCAACCGCATACTTCGCGACCTTGGCGTAAACACCAGGGAGCTATACGAAAAGATGATCGCCGCCACCAAGGCGGACTTAAAAAAGCGCGGCCAGGCGCCGGGCAAGCCGGCGGAGGGCGGCGCGGCCTCCGGCGGGCAGGAGAGCGCGCCGACGCTGATGCAGTACGGCCGGGATCTGACGCGCGCGGCGCGCGCCGGGGAGCTGGACCCGGTGATCGGCCGGGCGGAGGAGATCGAGCGCATCGTCCAGATCCTCTCCCGCCGCACCAAGAACAACCCGGTGCTCATCGGCGAGCCGGGCGTGGGCAAGTCCGCCGTGGCCGAGGGCCTGGCGCAGAAGATCGCCGAGGGCAGCGTGCCGGAGCTCCTGCGCGACAAGCGCATCGTCTCGCTGGACCTTGCCGGCATGCTGGCGGGCGCAAAGTACCGCGGCGAGTTCGAGGAGCGCATGAAGAACGCCATGCAGGAGCTGAAGCGCGACAAGAACATCATACTCTTCATCGACGAACTGCACACGCTCATCGGCGCCGGCGCTGCCGAGGGCGCCATCGACGCCGCCAACATCCTCAAGCCCGCCCTGGCCCGCGGCGAGATCCAGTGCATCGGCGCCACGACACTGGACGAGTACCGCAAGCACATCGAGAAGGACGCGGCCCTGGAGCGGCGCTTTCAGCCGGTGACGGTGGGCGAGCCCAGCGCGCAGGAAGCGGTGGAGATCCTAAAAGGCCTGCGCGACCGCTACGAGGCGCACCACAAGGTGCGCATCACCGACGAAGCGATCCGGGCGGCGGTGCAGCTCTCCGACCGCTACATCACCGACCGATACCTGCCGGACAAGGCCATCGACCTCATCGACGAGGCGGCTTCGCGCGTGCGCATCCGCGCCTACATCACGCCCCCGGACATGAAGCAGCTGGAGGAAAAGCTCGAGCAGCTGAACAAGGAGAAGGAAGAGGCCGTGGCGCACCAGGACTTTGAGCGCGCCGCCAAGGTGCGCGACGAGGAGCGCGCCATCCGCGCCGACATGGAGAGCCAGCGCAAGGAATGGGAGAGCAAGCGCTCCGGCGTGCAGAAGCAGGTGGGCGAGGAAGAGGTGGCCGAGATCGTGGCCGCCTGGACGCACATCCCGGTGACGAAGCTTACGGAGGACGAGTCCAGCCGCCTGATGCACCTGGAGGAGACGCTGCACGGGCGCGTCATCGGCCAGGAGGAGGCGGTGAGCGCCGTCTCGCGCGCCATACGCCGGGCGCGGGCGGGCTTGAAGGACGAAAAGCGGCCCATCGGCTCCTTCCTGTTCCTCGGGCCCACGGGCGTTGGCAAGACGGAGCTGTGCAAGGCGCTGGCCGAGGCGATGTTCGGCGAGGAGAGTGCGCTGATCCGCATCGACATGAGCGCGTACATGGAGAAGTTCTCCGTCTCGCGCATGATCGGCTCGCCCCCGGGCTACGTAGGCTACGAGGAGGGCGGGCAGCTGACCGAGGCCGTGCGCCGCAAGCCCTACGCCGTGGTGCTCTTTGACGAGATCGAAAAGGCGCACCCGGATGTGTTCAACATCCTCTTGCAGGTGCTGGAGGACGGGCGGCTCACCGACTCCAACGGCCGCACGGTGGACTTCCGCAACACGATCTGCGTCATGACCAGCAACGTCGGCGCCGCGGACGTGGGGAAGCTGACGCGGGGCCTGGGCTTTTCCAGCGACCGGGCCGCGGTCTCGGCCCAGTCCTACGAGCGCATGAAGGAGGCGATGCTGGAGGAGCTGAAGCGCACCTTCCGCCCCGAGTTCCTCAATCGCGTGGATGAGCTGATCGTCTTCCATCCGCTGGATGAGGCGGACATACTGCGCATCGCCGGGCTCATGCTGCAGTCGGTGGCCGCGCGCGTCAAGGAGCGCGGGATCGAGCTCGCCTGGGACGAGGACGTGCTGCAGTTCCTGGCCAAGGAGGGCTTTGACCCCACCTACGGCGCGCGCCCGCTGCGCCGCGCCATACAGCGCATGGTCGAGGACGACCTCTCCGAGGAGATACTCTCCGGGCGCGTGGCGCTCGGCGACACGGTGCGCATGTCCGTGCACGAGGGAAAGCTCGCCTTTACCCCCGAGGAGACGGCTGTGGGCTAAGGCTGTAAAATCCCCCCAGGGCCGCTGCAAGCAAAAGCGCTCCGCCATTGGCGGAGCGCTTTTGCTTGCGGGGGCCCTGCGAAAACGGGGAGGGGCTGGAGGGCACGCGGCACGCGGGCCCGGAACGCCCCTGCGCGTTTTCGCGGAGTCGAGGGGCACAGGGGTGGGGCGAGGCCCCGCAGGGCTGGAACCCCACAGGGGAAGGGCGCGTCAGGCGGCGCGGCGCTCCCGGATCAGCACGTACTTCTGCCATTTGCGCGTGCGCCAGCGGTAGGTCATCAGCTGCCCGCGCACCCACTCGTCCGCCATCAGCGCGATGAACACCGCGTAGACGCCCAGGTGGAAGACCTGCGTCAGCACGTACCCCAGCGGGATGCAGATGAGGCCGATGGAGCCCACCGCCGCAAACAGCGCCCACAGCACGTCCCCCGTGCCGCGCAAAGAGACGCCGATCACCAGGTTGAAGGGCCTGCCGAACTCCTGCACCACGTCCACCAGCAGGCAGAGGAAGACCATCTGCACGATCGTCCCGCTGTCGGTAAACAGGGCAAGTATCGGGCGGTGCAGCAGCAGGAGCGCGAAGATCACCGCGAGGTTCAGCCCCATGGCGATCCAGGTGTTGCGGAAGGCCAGCTTGTAGGCGCCGTCAAAGTCGCGCGCGCCGCAGCGGTAGCCGACCAGGATCTGCGAGGCCTGCCCCACCGAGTAGCCTAGCACCTGCACAAAGGCGATCAGCTGCACCGCGTAGGTGTGGGCGGCCAGCGCGTCGGCGCCCATCGTCGAGACGCACCAGGTGAGGAAGATGTTGCCAAAGTTGCAGGCCAGGCCGTCGCCCGTGCCGGGCAGGCCTATGCGCAGGATGCTGCGCAGCAGCGGAAACGGGAAGGGCCGAGACAGACGCAGGCGCACCTTGGCGCGCACGGCGCAGGCGATCATCAAAGCGCAGGCCAGCACCTGGGAGAGCACCGTGCAAAGCGCGATGCCGGCAATGCCAAAGTCCGGAAGCCCAAAGGGCCGCAGCACCACCGCTGCGTTGCCCACGAGGTTGATCGCGTTCATGAAGAGGAAGACCAGCATCGGCGCGCGCGCCTCGCCATAGTTGCGCATGACCGTGGCCAGCGTCAGGTTCAGCGCCTGCACAAAGCAGCAGCCGCCGATGATGCAAAGGTAGACGGCGGCGTCCGCGTACATCTGCCCCTCCAGGTTCATCGCGCGCAGCAGCGGCCCGTGCAGCAGGAGCAGCAGCGCGCCCACCGCAAGGCCGAAGACCACGTTGGCAACGACCGCCGTCGTCGACGCCTCCGCCGCCCGCTCTTCCTCCCCGGCACCGCGGTTCTGCGCGATCACCACCGCCGCGCCGAAGGTGACAAAGCTAAAGGCCATGGTGATGAAGTTCAGGAACTGGTTGGCCACGCCTATGGCGCCCACCGCTTCCTGCGACAGGCGCGAGAGCAGGTAGACGTTGACCATCGTCAGCAGCTTGTTCAGGAACTGCTCGACGAATATGGGCACCGCAAGGCCCACGAGGTTGAGTCGCTTTTTGTCCATTGCCGTTTCCCCCCGGAATGTGTTTCTATATGTGCCAAGTGTATACGCCGCCCGCGCGCCCGAATCCTGCCCTCGTGCGCAAAATCTGGAACGCTGTGCCGCATCGCGGAAAAAGACGGAGAATATTTGCGCATTTTGCGTCCATGCCCGGCGCGCTGTGCTACAATAAAAGAAAAAGCGCCGGGAGGCGGGGGCGAAACGCGACGCTGCCCGACCCCCGGCGCGGGATTTTGCATAGGGGGCGGATAAACGTGATGATCGCGCAAATCTTGGCGGTGGTGCTGTTTCTTCTGATGTTCGGCCTCATCGTCACGGAAAAAATCGAGCGGCAGTGGGTGTCGCTGGGCTGCGGCCTGCTGATGCTCGTGCTGGTGTTCGGACTGTGCCTGCACAGCGCACAGGCGGTGTGGGAGACGCTGAACCTTGGCAGCTTTGTGAGCCTTGAGACCTGGTACGCCGCGGGCGACGGGAGCGAGAGCAGCAGCGGCGTCAACTGGTCGACGATACTCTTCATCGCCGGCATGATGCTGATGGTGGAGGGCATGGGCCGGGCCGGCTTCTTCCGCTGGCTCTGCCTGCAGCTGGCGCGCCTTGTGCGCTACAAGCCGGTGCCTTTGTTTCTGGCCTTCATGGTCATGAGCGCGGTGCTTTCGATGTTCATCGACAGCATCACGGTGATCCTGTTCCTGGCGGCGGCGACGGTGGAGCTGTCCAAGATCCTGAAGTTCTCCCCGATCCCCATGATCCTTTCGGAGATCTTCTGCGCGAACCTCGGCGGCTCGGCCACGATGTGCGGCGACCCGCCCAACATCATCATCGGCACGTCCCTGGGTTATTCCTTTGCCGACTTCATCGAGAACACGGGCCTGATCGCGCTGGTGTCGCTGGCGGCGGTGATCTTCTACTTCTACTTCTGCTTCCGCCGGGAGCTGCGCGCGGGCGGCGTGCAGGCGGGGGAAGAGGCGGCGCTCGACCCGCGCGGCGCCATTGAGAGCAAGAAGGACTTCGCCATCAGCGCCTGCATATTCGCTGTTGCCGTGGTGCTGCTGGTGACGCACGCCCAGACCGGGCTGACCGTAGCTACGATCGGCGTGTTCATCGGTCTGGTCACGCTGCTTGCGGCGGGGAAGGACGCGCTTGTGCTGCTGAAGAAGGTGGACTACAAGACGCTGCTCTTCTTTGTCGGCCTCTTTATCGTGGTGGGCGGCCTGGAGCAGACGGGGATCCTGACGCTCATTGCCGACTTCATCGCCGCCATTTCCGGCGACAACGCGATGCTGATGG
Source organism: uncultured Clostridia bacterium (assembly GCA_944381265.1). Classification (GTDB taxonomy): domain Bacteria; phylum Bacillota; class Clostridia; order Christensenellales; family UBA1750; genus Spyradocola. The sequence continues at coordinate 1,233 of CALWKN010000096.1, read as the reverse complement.
TGGCCATCGTCCTTTGGATCTCGGCCATCGCCAGCGCCTTTGTGGACAACATCCCCTTTGCCGCTACCATGATCCCGGTCATACGCTCTTTGTCGGCGGCGCAGGGCGTGGACCTGTCGGTGCTGGTCTGGGCGCTTTCCATGGGCACGGACATCGGCGGCAGCGCCACGCCCATCGGCGCCAGCGCCAATGTCGTGGGCATCGCCGTGGCGGCCAAGGAGGGCCACTTCATCGGCTGGGGCAAGTACTGCAAGTACATGGCCCCGGCCACGGCCATCGTGGTGCTTTTGTCCATGCTCATGATCTACGCGCGCTATTTCTAAGGAGGGAAACGCAATGGACAAGCCTTTGATCATCTCCATCGGCCGCGAGTTCGGCAGCGGCGGCCACGCCATCGGCGAGGAGCTGGCAAAACGCTTCTCCCTGGCCTTCTTCGACCACAACCTCTTGGAGCATGTGGGCGAGGAGAAGAACATCAGCGGCGAAGCGATGCGCCAGTACGACGAGCGCCCGCGCAATCTCTTCCTCACCCGCACCGTGCGCGGCTACTCCAACTCCATCCGCGAGAACGTGGCCAATATGCAGTTCGACTACCTGCGCCGCATGGCGGCGGAGGGCAAGTCCTTCGTCATCGTCGGCCGCTGCGCCGAGTCCATCTTAAAGGGCACGCCGGGCCTGATCACGCTCTTCATACTGGGCGACTTTGAGGCAAAGCGCGCCCGCGTCGAGCGCATCTACCACCTCAGCCCCGAGGAGGCGGAGCACAAGATGTCCCGCATGGACTGGGAGCGCAAGTCCTATCACAACTACTACTGCAAGGGCAAGTGGGGCGATTCCCGCAACTACGATCTGTCCATCAACAGCAGCCGCCTGGGCTTTGAAGGCACGGTGGAGATGCTGGAGACCTACATCCGCGCGCGCATACGCGCCTGAGCATAAGGAGCCGCCTCGAGGCAGAGGCGGCTCCTTTTTTTCGCGGGCGGAGGGGCGTCGGGCTTCGCCCTCCGCCCTCCCCCGCCCGCCCACCCCTTTCCGCGCCCTGCGGGCGCGGAAACAAGCGGGGGCTGTGCCCCCGCTTCAGACTGTCGAAAAAGTAGGGTTGTTCGCTTGGGGATGCATGAAGGGGCCGCAGCCCCTTCATCTTCAATCCGCAGCGGCGGCGTGTACGCCGCGAGGAACGGTTCCGTAGGAACCGTTTCCGGTATCCGGCGCGTTGTGCGCGCAGCGCGCGGC
>CALWKN010000095.1 GCA_944381265.1 uncultured Clostridia bacterium | reverse complement strand
GGGCGGCGTAGACCTGCCCGGCGCGGGCGTCCAGGACCGGGCAGATCAGGCCCGCAAAGCCGGCGCCCTGGGCGGCGAGGGCCTCCAGGCCGTCCACCGGGGCGCAGGGCTTGTCCCCGGCAAGGCCCATCACCGTGGCAACACCGATGCGCACGCCGGTAAAGGAGCCGGGGCCGACCACGCAGCCAAAGACGTCCACGTCCTGTACCGCAAGGCCGGCGGCGCGCAGCGCCTCCTCCGCCATGGGCAGGAGCACGGCGGCGTGCATCCGCCCGTTGTGCAGATAGCTTTCGCTGAGCAGCGTGTCATCCCGCGTCACGGAAACGGATGCCGTTGCGGACGAGGCGTCCAGTGTCAAGAGTACCATGTATTCCCTCCAGCAAAATCGTGCGTTCCTCCAAGTCGCCGCGCAGCGTGACGTGCACGGCGGGGACGCCGTCAAAGAGCGGCCCGGCCACCTCGCACCACTCCACGGCGCAGACGCCCTCGCCGCCGAAGAAGATCTCGTCAAAGCCGAGGTCGAGCACCTCCTCCTCGGAGGAGAGGCGGTAGAGGTCGAAGTGAAAGACCGGCAGGCGCGCCTCGTACCGGTTCATCAGGGCAAATGTGGGGCTGGAGACCTCGTTTTCGTCTCCCTGCAGGCCGCGCACCAGGCCGCGCACAAAGGCGGTCTTGCCCGCGCCCAGGCCCCCGTGCAGGAGCAGCAGGTCGCCCGGGCGCAGCGCGGGGGCGAGGGCGGCGGCGGCCTCCTCCGTCTGCGCGGCGGAGCTTGTCCGGATCTCGATCATTTAGAGTTCGACCTTCTTTGCGCCCACAGGGCGGATGCCGAGCACCGTGCAGGCCCCCGGGCCAAAGACGGCGTTCATCTTCTCGACGTAGGCCGCGAGCTTGTAATTGGGCACAAAGGCCAGTATCGTGCCGGCAAAGCCGCCGCCGTGCACGCGCCAGGCGCCGCTGCCGCGCAGCATGCGCTCGGACAGCGCGCAGGCCAGGGCCAGGCTCTGCGCCGTGCTGCCGCCGACGTAGAGGTTCTGCAGCAGCTTCCAGCTCGACTCGCCGCTGCGGATGACGCCGCCGAGGAAGCCGTCCAGATCGCCGTTCTCCAGGGCCGTGTACATGGCGCGCACGCGCTCGTTCTCGTCGTAGTAGTGCAGGGCGCGCAGCACGGCGCGGTCGGAGGTCTTCTCCCGCACCTCGGGCAGGCGCTCCAGGAGCTGCTCCACCTTGACGTCGCGCAGGACCTTGCCGCCCAGGACCTCGGCCACGGCCTTCATCTCGCGGGGGATGGAGGCGTACTCGTCGGTGAGGTCGTCGTGGCTGGAGCGTGTCGCCAGCACCACCAGGCTGAAGCCGCGGGCCTCAAAGTCGAAGGAATAGGCGCTGATCTTGGGATCGGCGTGCTTAAAGTCGATGCCGACCAGGCCGCCGATGGAGCAGGCGCTCTGGTCCATCAGGCCGGAGGGCTTGCCAAAGTAGTTGTTCTCCACCCACTGGCTGATCTTGGCGCGGGTGACGCCGTCGAGTATGGAGCCGTTGTACAGGCCGTCCAGTATGCAGACCAGGAGCACCTCGAAGGCGGCGGAGGACGAGAGCCCGGAGCCGGAGAGCACGCGCGAAGTGACGGCGGCGTTAAAGCCGCCCACCTCGTAGCCCATGTCGCGCAGCTTGCGGCAGACGCCGCGGATGAGGGCGAAGGTGGTGTTCTTCTCCTCTTCCTTCTTTTCCAGGTCCGCGGTGTCCACGACAAAGGGCGCGTCGTACCCGGCGGAGTAGAGCGTGATGATCCCGTCCTGCGTGGGCGCGGCGGCGGCCAGCGTGTCCAGCGTCACGGCGGCGGCCAGCACCCGGCCGTTGTTGTGGTCGGTGTGGTTGCCGACGATCTCCGTGCGGCCGGGGGAGGAGAAGAAGACGGGCGTTTCGCCCTGGCAGCCAAAGCGCGACACATAGGTCTCCAGCAGGGCCTCGTAGCGGTCGGCTTCCTCGGCGGCGGCGCGGTCGGAGCCGCCGTAGAGCAGGTGGAATTCCTTCTTTGCCGCTTCGGTTCGCAGGCTCGCGGCGATGGCGCTCTTGTCAAACATGTCCATGCCTCCGTTTCTATTTTCACGCCTTTTGCAGGCGCAGGTTCGCGTTCCGTTTTTGCACAGGGCCGCCGGGGGCCTGTGCCGTCTCCTCTTATTATGCAGGCAGCGGGCCCCGGCGTCAAGCGCGCGGGCGTTTTCCCGTCATAATTCCATTCGGGTTCAACAAATTTCCTTACACATTTGCCGTGTTTCGCGTTATAATAGACTTAACAAAAGGCTCACGAGGAGGTCATCGGCATGGCAAATCATCCGCTGGAAGGACTGCTGGCATTTTCGCTCCGACACCACCTGATCGAGCGGCAGGACGTGCCGTTCTGCCGGAATCTGCTGCTGGACGCGCTGCGCCTGGAGGCGCCGCCCGCTGCCTACCTGCCTTACGAAGCAAAGGACGATCCCCTGCCGCCGACGGTGACGCCCTATCTTGCGGCGCTGACGGAAGACGCGGTGGCGCGCGGCGTCTGCGCGGACACGACCGGCGAAAGGGACGCGTTTTCCGCGCGCCTGATGGGCTGCGTCACGCCGCGGCCCTCGGAACTTTGCGCGCGCTTTATGCGTTTGTACAATCAAGAGGGCGCAAAGGCGGCCACGGACTGGTTTTATGCGCTGTGCCGCGACAACAACTACATCCGCGTCGACGACATCGCCCGCAACATCCAGTACCGGGCGGACACCATGGCCGGGCCTTTGGACATCACCATCAACCTCTCCAAGCCGGAAAAGGACCCGCGCGACATCGCCGCGGCGCGCCTGAAGAAGAGCACGGCCTATCCGCCCTGCATGCTCTGCGTGGAAAACCCGGGCTACGCCGGGCGGCCGGGCTTCCCGGCGCGGCAGAACCACCGCTTCGTGGATCTCACGCTCTGCGGCGAGCGCTGGCATCTGCAGTACTCGCCCTACCTCTACTACAACGAGCACTGCATCGTCTTTAACGAGATCCACCGGCCGATGCACATCGACCGCGGCGCGTTTGAGAAGCTGTTCGCCTTTGTGGACCAGTTCCCGCACTACTTCCTGGGGTCGAACGCGGATCTGCCGATCGTGGGCGGGTCGATCCTCTCGCACGACCACTTCCAGGGCGGTTCCTACGTCTTCCCCATGACGGTGGCGCCCATCTCCATCCCCCTGCACAGCCCGGACGACAAGGTCTCTGCCGGGATCCTCAACTGGCCGATGAGCACCATCCGCCTGCGCGGCAGGGAGCCAAAGCGCATGATGGACGTAGCGGAAAAGGTGCTCAGCGCCTGGCGGCAGTACAGCGACCCGGGCCTTGACATACTGCACTACACGGACGCGCCGCACAACACCATCACGCCGATCCTGCGGCGCGAGGGCGAGGAGTACGTCTTTGACCTGGTGCTGCGCAACAACCGCACCACGGCGGAGCACCCGATGGGCATTTTCCACCCGCACGCGGATCTGCACCACATCAAGATGGAGAACATCGGCTTGATCGAGGTGATGGGCCTGTTCATACTGCCGGGGCGCTTAAAGGAAGAGCTGCGCGCGCTGGAGCAATTGCTCGTGGGCGGGCGGGAGATCGCCGTGGATCCGGACACGCCGCTCTACAAGCACATTCCCTGGGTGAACGCGCTGCGCAGCAGCGTGCACATCACGCCGGAAAACGTGCGGGCGGTGCTGCAGCAGGGCGTGGCGGACAAGTGCGCCCGCGTGCTGATGGACTGCGGCGTGTTCAAGCAGGACGACGCCGGGCGCAAGGGCTTCCTGCGCTTCCTGGAGAGCGTGGGCTTTGCCCGCACGTGAGAAAGGCGCGTTGCGTTTTAAGGAGGTATTTCGTATGATGCGAGGACCAAGGCCGCCCCGGGGCGGCCGTCCGCCGATGGGCGGGGGCATGGGCGGGCCCGGGATGGGGCGTCCGCCAAGACCGCCGAGGTTCGGCCCCCGACCGGGGTTCGGCCCCAGGCCGGGGTTCGGCCCCAGGCCGGGGTTCGGTCACAGGCCGGGGTTTGGCCGCCGGCCGATGGGCGGGGGCCCGGCGGCGGGTGCCTGGGCTGTCTTTTGCCGGCGCTGGCGCTGGGGCTGCTGCTCGCGGCGGCGCTGATCGTGCTGTTGTTCTAAGAGCCGTCCGCTGAAAAACAGGGGACGGCAAACCGGAAAGGAGGCCTTCAACATGGCAGTATACGCATCGACCTGCATCACCTCCCTGGCGTCCAGCCTGGCGCGCCTGATGGGCATCGAGGCCCCGCGCGGCGCAGGGGAGGGCAATCCGGCGCTGGAGCGCTACGCGCACGCGGCGCTGGGCGGTGAAAGAGTCCGCCGCGCGCTGCTCTACCACCCGGACGGCATCGCGCACTATCTCTTTGCTCGGCACACGGACTGCTTCCTGCCGGTGCTGGAGGCCGCGCCTCTGGCCCTGCCCATGCAGTCGGTCTACCCGCCGGTGACGCCCGTCTGCTTTGCCTCGATGTACACGGGGCTGGAGCCGGAGGGGCACGGCATACAGAGCTACGTAAAGCCCGTTGTGCGGGCGGACACGCTGTTTGACGCGGCGCTGCGGGCCGGATTGCGGCCGGTGATCGTCTCGACCTCGGGCAGCTCGCTGTCCAAGATCTTCCTGGACCGCCCGATGGACTACGCGATACTGGACTCCGTGGACGAGGTCAACGCCCGGGCCGAACAGCTGCTGCGCGAGGACGAACACGACCTGATCGTCGTCTACAACGGCAACTACGACGCGGCGATGCACCGCTTTTCGCCGGAGAGCGCGGAAGCGCTGGCCGCGCTGCGGGCCAACGCCGACACCTTTTCGCAGCTGTGCTCGATCGCGCGGCGCGTTTGGAGCGGGCGGGAGTCGCTCGTCGCCTTTGCGCCGGACCACGGCTGCCACGCGGTGGAGGGGAACTTAGGCACGCACGGCCTGGACGCGCCGGAGGACATGCTCATCCCCCATTTTTACGGCGTCTGGTAGGCGCGAGCCTGGGAAAACTCCCACGCAAAAACAAAGTGGGGCGTCGGCCTTTCGGTCGGCGCTCCCCTTTTGTCTTAGATCAGAAAGCCGCCGTTGACGGAGAGCACCTGGCCGGTGACGAAGTCGGCGTCCTCCGAGCAGAGGTAGCGGATGGCGCGGGCCACGTCCTCCGGCGCGCCGATGCGCTCCAGGGGCGCCTCGGCGGCGAGGGAGGCGAGCGTCTCCGGGCCGAGGCCCCGGGTCATGGCGGTGAGTATGA
>CALWKN010000094.1 GCA_944381265.1 uncultured Clostridia bacterium | reverse complement strand
GCAGGCCCTGGAGGAAGGGGAGGGCCCGGCGCCGGACGAGGCGGCGCTGGCCCCCGCGCCCCGCCGCGCGCCGGAGAGCCCGGACCGCCTGCACAGCCTGCTCCTGATCGAGGGCGACCTCACCCCCAGGGAGGCCGGGGCCCCGGCGGAGTGGTTCCGCCGCTTGCAGGACGCGGGCCGCGCCTGTATCTTTGCGCCGGACAGGTGGATCGCGGCGGAGGAGGCGCCGCTCTACGCCGCCCTGCGCCAAGGGGAGGAAGGGGCGCAGCGGCGCGTGCTGCGCCGCTGCCTGCGCTACCGCGGGGTGCAGAGCGCTTCGGCGCTTCAGCAGCGCTATGGCCTGCCGGAGGCGGCGCTTGAGCGCGCGCTTTCCGCCCTGTGCGCCGAAGGGACGATCCGCCCGTGCGGCGCGGCCTATGTACACAGCGAAAATTACGCCCGCGCCCAGCGGGAGACGCTGCGCGCCCGCCGCCAGGCGGTGGCCACCGCGCCGGCGGCGCACTTTGCCGCGCTGCTGGCCGCGGGCACGCGCTGCCCCGGCACGGCGCAGACGCAGCTGCGCGCGGCGCTGGACGCGCTGCTCGGCCAGTTTTTCCCCGCCGCCGCCTGGGAAAACGAGCTCCTGCCGGCGCGCGTGGCCGATTACCGCCCGGCGCTGCTGGACGCCCTGCTGGGCGAGGGGGACTACGCCTGGACGCTGCGCGGCGGCAGGCTGGCCTTCTTCCCGGCGCAGGACATTGACTGGGAGGCCGAGCCGGAAGCGCCGCCGGACTTTGCCCCCGCGGAGGCGGAAGGGCGCATACTCGAGGCCCTGCGCCGCCGCGGCGCCTGCTTTGCCAGCGCGCTTGCGGCCCTGCCGGGCGTGGGGAACGCGCTGGAGCCGCTGCTGCGCCTGATGCAGGCGGGCCTTGTGCGGGCGGACAGCTTCACGCCCGTGCGCGCCCTGCCTTTGCTGCAGGGGGAAGCCCCGCCGGGCAAGCGCCTGGCGAAGCTGCGCGCCGACGCCCTCAGCCGCGGCCGCTGGGAGCTTTCCCGGCCCGAGCGCGCCCTTTCCGTGGCCGAAGCGCTGGAGCGCGCCTTTGCCGCCTGCCCGCTGCTCTGCCGCGAGACGCTGACCGGCCTCTCCTGGGCCGAGGCGGCGGCGGAGCTGCGCCGTCTGGAGTACACCGGCCAGGCGCGGCGGGGTTACTTCGCGCAGGGGCTCTCCGGGGAGCAGTACGTGCGCGCGCAGGACTACGCCCGCGTGCGCCGCGCCCTGGAACGCCCCGCGCCCGGGCCGCTCTGGCTGCCCGCCTCGGACCCCGCCCTGGCCTACGGCCGCGCGCTGCCCCACGCGGACGGGCGGGCGTTTACGCGCGTGCCCGGCGCGGCGGTCTGTCTGCTGGAGGGGCGCGTATCCGCCGTGCTCGAGCGCCAGGGCGAAGTGCTGCGCCTCTTTGATATGGAGCGCGCCGAGGAACTGCTCGCCGCCCTGGCGCGGGACTTTGCCGCCCGCCGCATCTTCCCGCAGCTGAACCGCCTCTGCATCCGCGCCTACCCGCTTCAGGCTCCCCCGGCCCTTGCGCGCGCCGGGTTCGCCCGCCTGATGCTCGACTACGTGCTCTACCCGTAAGGGGCGCAGGTCTTCATCCCGCGCCCTCGGCCGCAACCTACATCGACAAAGGAGTGTTCTGCGATGAAAAAGCAACTTTCGGACGCCCTCCTCCTGACAACGGGCACGCTGCTGGTGTCCTTCGGCGTGTACTTTTTTAAGTTCCCCAACAACTTTTCCACCGGCGGCGTGAGTGGCATCTCCGTGATCCTGGGCGCGCTGCTGCCCGGCGTCTCCACCGGAACGCTCGTGCTCATCATCAACGCGGCGCTGCTGCTGCTGGGGTTCGCGGTGTTCGGCCGCTCCTTTGGCCTTAAGACGGTCTACTGTTCGATGCTGATGTCGCTGAGCATTTACGCGCTGGAGCGCCTCGTCCCCATGGAGGCGCCGCTGACCACACAGCCGATGCTGGAGCTGGTCTTCTCCGTCCTGCTGCCGGCCGTGGGCAGCGCGATCCTGTTCAACCTCCAGGGCAGCACGGGCGGGACGGACATCGTCGCCATGATCTTCCGCAAGTACACGGACCTGGACATCGGCAAGGCGCTGTTCTGCACGGACTTCCTGATCGCGACGCTGGCGGGCGTGGTCTTTGGCATCGAGACCGGGCTCTTCTCGCTGCTGGGGCTGCTGGCCAAGGCCCTGGTCGTGGACTCGGTGATCGAGAACATCCACTTGTCCAAGTACTTCACCATCGTCACCACAAAGCCGGAGTGCATCACGCGCTTCATCAACGAGGAGCTGAAGCGCTCGGCCACGGTGCTCACGGGCGAGGGCGCCTACACGCAGACGGGGCGCAAGGTACTGCTCACCGTGCTCGGGCGCGGCCAGGCGGTCCGCCTGCGCGCCTACCTGCACGAGGTCGACCCGCAGGCTTTCGTCGTCATCACCAACACGAGCGAGATCATCGGCAAAGGCTTCCGCCAGACGCTGTAAAAGGGAAGCGGCTCCGCAAAAGCGGGGCCGTGAGCGTGTCGACAAAGTCGACACGCTTCGAAAAAATGCAAGTTTGCATTTTTTCGAGTGACATCCGCCCCCTGTGCCCTTCGGGCACGGCCGGGGGCGGATAAAGGAAAGCGGCCCTACGGGCCGACATCCTCGCGGCGTAC
>CALWKN010000093.1 GCA_944381265.1 uncultured Clostridia bacterium | reverse complement strand
CGCCCGCAGCACTTCGCCGGCCAGATCGGGGGCGGGAGACTTGTCCCGGGTCTTCTGGTTCACCGTCTCCAGGAGCAGCGTCCACAGGGGCAGCGTCTCGAACCGGTCATAGGCCGGACGGACGATCTCCAGCCGCTGCTGATGCGCCTGGACATTGCGCAGAAAGCCGCCGAAGGTGTTGCGCAGGAAGAAGCGCACCGAGAGCCGGGCAGCATTGGGCGACAGACCCAGGACGAAGAAGTCCATATTGGGATCCAGCAATTCCTGCTGAAAGAGGACCGCTTCGCCGCGGCAGAGGCTTTCCACCATTTTTCGCAGATCGCGTTCCGTATAAGGTGTCTCCATCCCTTGTCCGAACGCGGTGCATCCGAAGAAATCCTGATACGGCCCGTCGCCGCTCCTGGCCCAGCAGACCACCGTGGCGTCGCCCACCCGGTAGACGTGCTCCCGGTCGGCCAGCAGGAAATTGAGCGCGGCGGTGTAGGCAAAGGCGGCGTACTTCCCAGTGGGGGCGTTCAAATTCTGCTCCTTGCCATAGGACCAAAAGGCCGGGGCGTTGAAGGAGACCAGCGCCGCACCGCTGGGCTGGGCTCCCGCTACGTTCTTGATGGCGGGATGGACAGCCTCTACCGGGCCGTATTCCCCTGTGACCAGGCAAATGCCCTGCGGCCCGTCCTCATCGGTGTGGTAAAAGTTCTCCCAGGCTCTGCGCACAGCCGGGTCGTTGTGCACAAACCCTTCCGCCGTGCGGAAGAGCAGGTTGCTTCCGGCGAGGATCTCCCGCAGAGACTCTGCCAAGGCTGGGTGCACCCGCGCCCGCGCCGGATCCCAGGTGCGGAAAAAGGCCAGCACTGCCCGGGCGCCAAGGGAATCCACATTCTCCAGCAGCCGTTCATGCAGGGCCTTGCAGGCCGCAAAACATTCCTGCGTCCGCCGCGGCTTGCCTTTGTCGTCTATGCCCAGCATATAGCTGGAGCTGTCGCACAGAAAGTTGGCGGCAACGCCCACGGTGCGCTTCACCGGAGCCGGAAGAGAGAGGATCTGCGGCGCCAGCACGGTCTTCTTGCCGCGCTTTTGTTCCGTCCGGATGGATATGACCTGCTCCAGCGTCCCGTCTTCTCCGAGCTGCAGGGCGAAGGAGGCTTTCACCGGTCCCCACCCCGGCGCGGCGATCCGGCCCGCCCGTTCCAGCGTCTCGTAGTGATCGGTCAGTGCCTGCAAGATCATCCTCGCACCTCCCCGCTGTCTCTGTCCGGGACCTGCAGCACGCCGTCCTCCAGTTTCGCGCGGAAAAACAGGGGGCGGATGTCTTCCGGGTCCGTGTAGTCCATGTCGTACAGCATCCAGCCCAGGTCCCGGCTGCCCTTCAGCTCATCTGGACAGGGGGGGATCTGGTCGCACCAGCAAAACTGCGCGGGGAATTCCCGGCAGCCAAAGCAGGGCTGGTGGTAGAACTGCCCCTTCTGGATACGCCGTTTGACGATGCCCTGGAACTTGCCGGGGTTGTCGCCGGGGGCTGCCTTGTCCGTCAGGTCAAAGTGGGCTTCGATGACGTAGTGCACATCCCGCAGCAGCAGCGCGGCCCGCTGCTGGATGTCGTCGGCCGTGCACAGGTACAGCTCCCCTTTTCCCTGCTCCATCACGGTGCGGGCTGCGCGGGTGTTGATCGTGGACTTCACCTCGTTGCGCCGCAGGTTGGTAAAGCGTATGGGGGCGCAGACGCGGATGCGATCGATCTTCCAGCGCAGGCCGGGATGCCAGTAGATGGCCTCGATCAGTCCCCGGGCGGCGGAAGGCGTCATCACGTCGTAGCTCACGCGCTCCACCTTCATCTCCGGGCGGGTGAAGAGCGCGTACGCTCCCCAGACCTCCAAGGCGATCGGCATACCACTCACTCCTTTCCGATTTTTCTCCCGGAGGGGAAAGCGGTCTGCTGTCGGCGCGAAGCTACGGGCTCGCCGTTCTTCTCCCTTCGATTGTATTTAGTATAGCAGGCTTTGCTTCACTTTTCAATAGTTTTTTCATTTTATTTTTATGGAATGTCATCGGCGTTCGTTCGTCCGCAAGTCCATTGACTTGCTTATGATGTGTGGATAAACTATAAGGGTCGGGGGAACAGCTCCCGAGGATTGAAATATTTTCTTTTTCTGGAATTCAAAACGGGTTCAAGGACCGCACACGCGGTCCTTGAACCCGTTTTCAGATGAAATTCGCCTGACCGCCCTCCGCCTCCCGGCTAAGCCCGGTCGCTTCGTCGTACAGCTCCAGGTCCCTCAAGGCAAAGGAGCCGTCCTCCAGGGGTTCGAGCGCGCCGGCTCCGTGCAGGGCGCGCACATGGTCGGGGTAGGCCGATACGCCGTACTGTCCCAGGCGGCGGTACAGGGCGCGGCTGCACTCCCCGGCGCGCAGGCGCTCCAGCAGTTCCGCGCCCTCGCCCCAGGGCACATACACCGTGACGGTGGGGCTGTCGATCAGGTGAAAGCGGTCGGACACCTCGCGGAAGGGAAAGAACTCCCACTTCATCTTCGCCAGTATGCCCTCCCGGTCCTGCGCCTGCTGCCCGCTCAGGTCCAGCAGGTCGCGGAAATAGGCGGCGACCGCCTCGCGGGAGGCGATGTCCGCGAACCGACCCAGCGTAAGGCGCCCGGCGCCTATGGCGGTGGCAAAGAGTTTCGGCGGGGCGTCCTCCCCCTGGAAGATGGTCACTACGCTGTCCTCCGGTGCGCGCCGCCCCTCGCGGTTGCAGCGGCCGGCGGCCTGGAGTATGGAGTCCAGCCCCGCTTCCTCCCGGTACACCGCCGGGAAGTCCACGTCCACCCCCGCCTCGATCAGGGACGTGGACACCACACGGCAGGGCAGACCCGCCTGCAGCCGCCGCCGGATCTCCGCCAGCATCGCTTTGCGGTGGGCGGGGCACATCAGCGTGGAGAGGTGGAAATTCCCCTCCCCGCTGAGCTTGCGGAAGACCGTCTGCGCCGCCTTGCGGGTGTTGACCACGCACAGGACCTGGTCCTTCGCCTGCAGCTGACCGGCCAGCGCCTCCCACGTCAGCTTCCCTGCCCGCCGGAAGGTCACGCGGCGGAACGCGTCCCAATCCGCCGCGGGAAGGGGACACAACTCCTTCACGAGCAGATTGGGCGCGAATTCGTGAAACAAGCTCCCCAGGGCGGGCTGGGTGGCGGTGCAGAGCAGCACCGTGGCCCCATACCGCTCCGCCAGCTGCGCCATGGCCCACACGCAGGGGCGCAGGTAGGGTAGGGGCAGCATCTGCGCCTCGTCAAAGATCAGCACGCTCTGCGCCAGATTGTGCAGCTTGCGGCACTGCGAGGGCTTGCAGGAAAACAGGGACTCGAAGAACTGTACCGCCGTGGTCACCACCACCGGCGCGTCCCAGGTCTCCGCCGCCCGGATCCGCGCCTGGTCCGCGGGCGTGAGCTCTCCTCCCTCTTCGGCCGCGAACCACACGCCGGAGTGGTGCTCCAGCACGTTCTCCGGGCCCAAGATGTCGCGAAAGACCTCCGCCGTCTGCTCGATGATGGAGGTGTAGGGGATGACGTATACCACCCGCCTCAGCCCCTGCGCCCGGGCGTGCGCCAGGGCAAAGGCCAGGGACGCCACGGTCTTGCCCCCGCCGGTCGGCACCGTCAGCGTGTAGAGGCCGGGGACGCGGCACGCGCCCTCGGCAAGGCACCGCGAAAGTATGGCGTAGCGCCGCTCGTTGAGCGCGCCCCTGGGCGGAAACCAGCCGGAGATGTAGCGCTGCAGGTGCTCCAACAGCGCTTCCATGGAGGCCTTCTCCTCCGCGTCCGCGGGCGCTCCCTCCAGAAAGGCCCCCGTATCCGTGTAGTCCGCGTCCACCAGGCAGGAATACAGCATGCGGGTAAAGAACATCATGGCCGGCCCGTCCCGCAGGTCCTCCGGCAGGGAGGCCTGTGGCATGGACAGCTCCCGCTTCCAGGCGCCGTAGTCGGGGATCTTGCCCAGCCTGGCGCGATTCAGGCGGCCACAAAGCGTGGCGCGGTCCGGCCCGTCGCCTCTGCCGCCGCCGTCCGGCAGGCCGCCATGGTGCCCCAATATGGCAATGGCGGCAAGGTACTGTCCCAGCTTCCAACATTCAAAGGCGCCGGCGGTGGCGTGGTCCACCCTGGGGCCGCCGTGCAGTCTTTTTTGAAAGGCTTCGGAATATTTCCCAACGTCATGAAGCAGGCCGGCGAGTCGGCCCTGTTCCTCCGCGCCGAAGGCGGCGGCCGCGGCGGCGCAGCGCTCGGCCGTGCCCTGTAGATGCGCAAGGGCGGTCTGTTCCCGTCCGTCCTGCGCGATGTGCGCCAAATACTCCGGCATTCTCTCTCCTCCTCTTCTGTGTGGCTCTGCGCGCAAACCCGGCCTCTCCCAGGGCTTCGTCCCTGATGCAGGAAAAATCCCTCTCCCACACAAAAACGAGAGAGAGGGATTCTATAGTGCGGGGTCAGCGCGGCGCGAGGCGGTAGTAGACGGTGTCCACGCCCGGGCCGCGGTCGTCCGGCAGGCGGAAGATCTCGGCAAAGCCCAGGCGGGCCATCAGGCGCAGCTGCGGCGCGTTGGTGCTCCAGGTGCGCAGCACCACGGGCCGCTCGGGCAGCGTTTCGCGCGCAAAGGCGAGCACCGCCTCGTAGATGCGCCGCGCCAGCCCCTGGCCGCGGCAGGCGGGGGAGACGCACAGCGTGGAGAGGTAGAAGACCGTGGGCTGCCCCGGCAGCGCCTCGCAGACGTATTCCGGGCGGAAGGAGAGCAGGCCGACGGTCTTGCCGTCCTGCTTCCACAGCAGCACGCTCTGCTGCAGCAGCGCCTCGGCGTAGAGCGCCACGCCGTCGCCGCTTCCCTGCTCCCAGCTCTGCTGGGTGGTGCTGCTGCGCTGCGTCAGCGGCGGCACAAAGTCCCCCGCGCACAGGGCCAAAAGCTCCCGGATCTCCCGTTTTTCCTCCTCGTCCTGCACGCGCAGGCGCAGGACGCTCTCTTCTCTTTCCGCCATGTCAGGCGATCCTCCCTTCCAGTATGCGTATGGCCGCGCGCAATCCGGCGGGCACGGTGCTTACGTCGATCCACTCCTGCAGCGTGTGCGCGCCGCCGCCGCGGATCAGGCCGCAGCACACCGCCGGCACGCCCAGCGACAGCGGGATGTTGCAGTCGGTCGAAGCGAAGCCCAGCGCCGGGCGCACGCCGGTCTCTTCCTCGATGGCGGAGACGCAGACCGCGGCGATGTCGTCGATGGCGCGGGCGTCCACCTCGCCCATGCAGGGGCGCTCGCCCACGGTCTCCAGGCGCAGCCGCACGTCCGGGCGCACGAAGCCGTGCAGCGTCTGCTCCAGGAAGGCGTCGCACTGGCGCAGGGCGTGCGCGTCCTCGGAGCGGTACTCAAACAGGGCGCTGGCCTCCTGGGCGATGACGTTGACCGAGGTGCCGCCCTGGATGGTGCCCACGTTGAACGTGGTGTGCGTGCCCGGCGGCGGCGCGAAGCCGTAGAGGCGGCTGATGGCCTCGGACAGCACCGCCACGGCGTTGGGGCGGCCAAAGTCGTGGAAGGAGTGCCCGCCCTGCACCTGCACGGAGATCTTGTAGCGCAAAGAGCCGATGCAGCCGGTGTAGACCTCGTCGCGGTAGAGGTCGAAGCTGAGCACCTCGCGCAGGCGGGGGCCGAAGTCCGCCATCAGGCGGCGGCAGCCGGCGAGGTTCCCCAGGCCCTCCTCGCAGGTGTTGAGGGCGAAGATCGCGCCCTCGCCGCCGCGCTCGGCCATGTACTTCATAAGGAGCATGAGCAGCGCGGCGTTGACCGTGTCGTCGCCGATCCCCGGGCAGGACCAGCGGTCGCCGTCCACGCGGATGATCAAAGGCGTCTCCTCCGGGAAGACCGTGTCCAGATGCGCGATGAACAGCGCGTTCTCCTTCCCCGGCGCGGCAAAGGCGGTGCAGACCACGTTGCCCGCCTCGTCTATGTGCAGATCCGGCACGCCGAAGGCGCGCAGGCGGTCCAGGCAGTAGCCGGCGCGCCGGTGCTCGCCGCGCGAGGGCGCGGGGATGCAGGTCAGTTCCTTCAGCGTCTGAAGCAGCAAGTCCGTGTTCTTTTCGGTGAATCTCGCTTCTGCGCTCATAGTTCCCCCTCCGCGGGCACGATCACCCGGTCCTGCAGGCGCCAGCGCGTGCCGTAGGGCGCGCTGACGCGGTTGACGTAGTCGCAGATCTCCCGCGCGGCGCTCTCCTGCGCCGGGCGCGGCACGCCCTTTTCCCAGCGCGGGCCGGAGAGCCCCAGGTCCACAGGCAGCAGCTCCAGGGAGGTGCAGCGGCCGTCCTCGATGGCAAAGCGCGGCAGCACGCTCTGGTAGACGGGGCGGCGGCCGCCCAGGGCCGCGGTCGCCTGCGCGGCGCGGGCGCGCAGGCCCTCCTGCGCCGAGGCGTGGATGGAGACGCCGTACTGCTCCATGAAGTCCGCCGGCAGCTTCTGCACGGTGTCGTTCTCAAAGAAGAAGTTGCCCAGGCAGTAGAAGATGGGGCAGCCGCGGTAGATCTCGATGCCCTGCACCTGGTGGGTGCCGCTGCCGATCACGGCGCTGGCCCCGGCCTCCACGCAGCGGCGGGCGAAGTCCTCCAGGAAGAAGTCCGGCTCCTCCTCGTTCGTCCCCTTGATCTCGTGCGAGTGCACCAGCACGACCACGGCCTGGCACAGCGCGCGGGCGCGGCGCACGTCCTCCAGCAGGCGGCGGGCGTCGCGCTCGTCCACGCGGCTAAAGCGCCCCTCCTCTTCCTCGCTCTCCACCTCTTCCAGCATGAGCGGCCCAAACTCCAGGCAGCCCTGCGGCAAAAGCGGCAGGAACCCCTGCGCGCGGTGGGCCTTGCGCAGGGCGTTTACGCCCAGGCGCTCCGCCGTTTCGCGCAAAAAACGCGCGCGGGCGCGGCAGACGCGGTAGACGGTCGTCACGCGCAGGGGGTTCAGGCCGGGGCGGCCGGGCAGGCTCTCGGTCTGGCTGCCGGCGCGGGCGGCGTTCTCGAACGTGGCGCAGCAGGCGAGCACCGCGGCGCGCCCGCCGGGCGTCTCGACAAAGGCCGGGGCCGAGGCGTCGAACAGGTCCTTCCCCGCGCCCACCGGCTGGATGCCCTGGCGCCGCATGGCAAGGAGCGTGTCCGACAGGCCATCGTAGGCGTAGTCCATGGTGTGGTTGTTGGCAAAGCCCAGCACGTGAAAGCCCAGGGCCCGCACGTCGGACAGGCACCCGGGGTCGGCGGTGAGCCAGGTGCCGCCGGAATAGGCGGAGGCAAAGCGCGTGCCGTCGGTGATGGTCGTCTCCAGGTTCGCCACGCACACGTCGGCCGGCGACAGGGCCTGGCGCAGCGCGCCCATAAAGGACGCGGGCAGGCGGCGGGTGATGAGTATGTCCCCCGCCGCCGCAAAACGAATGGGCGGTTGCATATCCGCTCTCCCCCTTACAGGAATGTGCTCGATGGAAAAACGCGGGCGCTTGCCGCCGGGAGGCGCGCAATGCCGCCTTTTCCGCCCTTTCATCCTACACCCGCGGCGAAAAAAAGTCAACGAACCGCCTTGCATTCGCCGCCCGGACGTGCTACAATACGCCCAGAATCGCATATCGCTCATCGACGCCCCGTGGAGCGCGAAAACGCGACTCGGGGCCGAGAGCACTCTGGAGAATCTCCGTGGGGAGTGCCGAAGGTGCAAGGCCGCGTTTTGCGGGCCGAATCTCTCAGGCAAAAGGACAGAGCTGGCTGCGTTTTCCCGCCAAAGGTTTTTTGCGGCGGCGCGCGCCTCCTGTCGGACCGCGGAAGAAAGCTCCGCGGCCCGTTTTTTTTGCCCTTCAGAAAGGAGACGCATAACGCCCATGGCTTCCCTGCAGGACGCGCTGCTGCGCGCGGTAAACAGCGCAAACGACTATCTTTCCAGTTACATACTCGTCTTCCTCCTCATCGCCGTCGGCCTCTGGTACAGCGT
>CALWKN010000092.1 GCA_944381265.1 uncultured Clostridia bacterium | reverse complement strand
AAGCGGTTCTCGCCGCTCTGGGCGACAAAATGCAGGTCGTAGATCTGCACGCGCCGGGCGGGGACGTCGATCGCCTCCCCGGCCCGCGCCGCCTCGTAGAGCTTGCGCCCGCCGACCTTCAAGGCGGAATAGGCGGGCGGCACCTGCTCGATCTCCCCGAGGAAGCGGGGCAGCACGGCGCGCAGCGCCTCTGCGGAAGCGCCGGGGCCGCGCGCAATTTCGCGCCCGGTGGCGTCCTGCGTGTCGGTGGCTTGCCCCACAGCGATCTCGGCGCGGTAGGTCTTTTCCTTCTCGGTCACATAGTCAAAGAGGCGGGCGGCGCGGCCCACGCCGATGGGCAGCACGCCCGCGGCCTCGGGGTCGAGGGTGCCCATGTGGCCGACCTTCGTGCCGCGGGGGAAGGCGCGGCGCACCAGCACCACGGCGTCGGAGGAGGTCATGCCCGGGGGCTTGAGGAAGTTGAGAAAGCCATCGCTCATTCGACGATCTCCTTCAGCGCTTCGGCGATGCGCTCGCGCGCCTCCTCGATGGCCGCGCCCGCGAAGCTGCACCCGGCGGCGCGTATGTGCCCGCCGCCGCCAAAGCGCGCCGCCACGGCGGAGACGTCCAGCGGCTCCTTGGCGCGCAGGGAGCACTTGATCTCGCCCTCGCGCTCGCTGAGCAGCGCGGCGGCCTGCACGCCCTCGATCTCCAGGGCCAAATTTACGATGCCCTCGGAGTCCTCGCGCGTGGCGCCGCAGTCGTCAAAATCGCGTTTGCGGGCCAGGAGAAGCGCGACGCGGCCGCAAGCGCGCAGGTCGAGGCTGCTGAGCACGCGGCCCATCATGCGCACGTGCCCGAGCGTGCTCGTGCGGTAGAGGCGCTCGGTGATGACGCTCACGCGCGCGCCGTTGTCCACGCAGGCGCCGGCGGCGCGGAAGGTGTCGCCGGTGACGCTGTCAAAGCTGAAGTTGCCGGTGTCGGTGGACATGCCGGCGCAAAGGCACATGGCGGCCTGGGGCGGCACGGCCCAGGAAAAGCGCGCCATGAGCTCGGCGACGATCTGCGCCGTGGCGGCGGCCTGCGGGCGGATGACGTAGATCGGGGCAAAGGGCACGGTGGTGCGGTGGTGGTCGATCATGGCGCGGCTGCGCGCCGCGGCAAAGACCCGGCCCGCCTCGCCCATGCGCGCTTCGTCCGAGACGTCAACGGCCAGGGCCAGGTCGTAAACTTCCTCGTCCGGCGTGCGCACGTCCTGCAGGCCCTCGAGGAAGAGATAGCGCGCGGGCACCTCGTCCTGGGCGTAGACCACGGCGCGCTTGCCCTGGGCCTCCAAAATGTAGCGCAGGGCCACGGCGGAGCCGAGCGTGTCCACGTCCGGGGAGATGTGGCAAAGCAGGGCGACGCTCCGGGCTTCCTCCAGCGCCGCTTTGAGCTGCTCGATCATGTGTCCTCGCCGTCCTTCTTGTCCTCGCCCGCGATCTCGCGCAGGAGCGAGGAGATGTGCACGCTGTAGGCGATGGAGTCGTCAAAGACGAAGGAGAGCTCCGGGATGGAGCGCAGTATGACCCGCTGGCCGAGCGCGTGGCGGATGAAGCCCGTGGCGCTGCGCAGGGCCTTGAGCATGTCCTTCTTTTCCTGTTCGCTGACCATGGCGCTGACGGAGACCTTGGCGTACTTGAGATCGCGCGTCAATTCCACATTGGTGATGGAGAACATCTCCGGTATGCGGGGGTCCTTGACCTCGCTGCGCAGTATGGCGTCCAGGCCGCGGCGGAGCTCCTCCGCCTGACGGTCCACTCTGTCAAATCCTGGCATACTACATCTCCTCATTTCTCATTGTGTTTTTTCTGCTCTCGTATGATTGGAGTACGTTTCCCAGTTCGGCTCATATTCAGAGGTTGCTTGGTTTCCCCATACCGTCCATCCTGGCCTTACGCCTCTGGCGAACATTTCCAAATATGGCCCTACGCTGCAAGCTTCAATTATATCATAAATCTCATCCGGCTTTCTGGAGTGTTCGCGTTTCATCGCTCTAATTAGGTTTACTTGACGTCTAGCAGGCTGTTCTGTACGGTTGTCTTTTCCCTTTATGCCAAACAGCAATATTTCCGTCACATTCCGAAAATAAAATCCGACACCTCGTCCATCTGGGTTGCCATCTTTTCTCACCTTTTCCCATATTATGTTAGATTTATACTCAAATCCCCATGCTTTCATAACTTCTAACCCGTCCGGAAGCAGTGCATTGGGAACCCAAAGATACAGGTGGCATTTTTTATCTGCCATCTCATTAACAGGCAATGTCTTTATTTCTGTCAATGTCATCGTACTGTATCGATTTAATCGTTTATGTTCCGGCGCCATTTTTCCTGTTCGGTTTTGGAACTGCCAGGGTGGATCCGCAAGTATTGTTCGGAATTTTCTGTCTCCCACGGTACTCATCAAGTCTAAAATCGTTTGATGCATCGTATTTGTATCTACGAGAGATTTCATAGTGTTTCCTCCAAATCCACCATGGTCTGAGGTGTTATGCCAATTGCTAAAATCGGACATGCTCCATGCCTTCTCGAATCTAAACGGGGCAGGAGTTTTCCCATCCAAGTTGTGCTTGCCCCATATTTTGTACTCACTCCTAGCCTTCTAAAAACAGGATTCATTTTTTCACTGCGTGTTATGATGATGCCCGCACTGATTATATCGCATTCATGATACGTTCGCATCGCAAACAAATCTCTATCAAACGTTTGGTCTTTGCTATTCCACTCAACGTCAAGAGCTACACGCCCTTTCACATGATCAATATTATGTCCGTCAATATAATTTTTTATCGTTTTCTCTGTGTAGGGAGTTGATGAAAAAGCCCCGCTCCTTTCTCCGCTTCGCATATAAAATTTGATCGAAAGGTCTCCAGAAATGCGTATTTCTCTCCATTCCCTAGGCTCGAGTATGTGGGCAATCTTCAACGGAATGTCAGATTTATTCCCTCCCGCTGTCAAAATGTCTTTTGTTGAAAATGCAAATTGCCGCAAGGCATAAATAACATCACTAAATTCTTCAGGAAATGATTGGCTCAAGATTTCTGCTGCGTGATTATAATTTGCAACATCGTATTTTTTTAGTATATCTTCCGGAATCCACTGTTTCATTTCTTTTCCCCCCTAGGCCTTTCTTCATAACAAAACGGCGGCGGGCGACAAGGGGTCGCCTGCCGCCGGAGACTGCGGTAAAGCTGCGCCTTATTCCACTTCCTCCATGACGAAGCACTCGATGACGTCCTGTTCCTTCATGTCGTTGTAGCCCTCCAGGCCTATGCCGCACTCGTAGCCGGAAGCGACCTCGCGCACGTCGTCCTTGAAGCGGCGCAGGGAGTCGAGGTTGCCCTCGAAGACGACGACGTTATCGCGCAGCAGGCGGACCTTGCCGTTGCGGCGCATGACGCCCTCGGTGACCATGCAGCCGGCGATGGTGCCCACGCCCGAGACGCGGAAGGTCTGGCGCACCTCGGCGCGGCCGAGTATGACCTCCTTGAACTTGGGGGCGAGCATGCCCTTCATGGCCGCCTTGACCTCGTCGATGGCGTCGTAGATGATGCGGTAGAGGCGCACGTCCACGCCTTCGCGCTCGGAGAGCGTGCGGGCCTTGGCGTCCGGGCGGACGTTGAAGCCGACGACGATGGCGTTGGAGGAGGCGGCAAGAGAGATGTCGCTCTCGTTGATGGCGCCGACGCCGCCGTGGATGCAGCGCACGCGCACCTCGTCGTTGGATAGCTTTTCCAGCGAAGAGCGCACGGCCTCCACCGAGCCCTGGACGTCCGCCTTGACGATGAGGTTGAGGTCCTTGATCTCGCCCTCCTGCATCTGGCTGAAGAGGTCGTCCAGCGTGGTCTTCTGCAGGGACTTGAGCTGCGAGTCCTTGATCTTGTCGCGGCGCTCCTCGGCGACCTGGCGGGCGAGCTTCTCGTCCGGGGTCACGTGGAGGATGTCGCCGGCGTCGGGCACGTCGTTAAAGCCGATGATCTCCACGGGCGTGGAGGGACCGGCGGCCTGTATGCGCTCGCCCTTGTCGTTGACCATGGCGCGCACGCGGCCGTAGGCCGTGCCGGCGACGATGTTGTCGCCGATGTGGATGGTGCCGCTCTGCACAAGGAGCGTGGCCACCGGGCCGCGGCCCTTGTCCAGGCGCGCCTCGATGATGGTGCCGCGCGCCGGGCGGTTGGGGTTGGCCTTGAGCTCCTTCATCTCGGCGGTGAGCAGGATCATCTCCAGCAGGTTGTCTATGCCCATCTCCGTGGCGGCGGAGACCGGGACGCAGATCACGTCGCCGCCCCAGTCCTCGGGCACGAGCTCGTGCTCGGTCAGCTCCTGCTTGACGCGGTCGGGGTTGGCGGTGGGCTTATCCATCTTGTTGATGGCCACGATGATGGGCACGCCGGCGGCCTTGGAGTGGTTGATGGCCTCGACCGTCTGGGGCATGATGCCGTCGTCCGCCGCCACGACCAGCACGACGATGTCCGTGCACTGGGCGCCGCGCATGCGCATGGCGGTGAAGGCCTCGTGCCCGGGGGTGTCCAGGAACGTGATCTTCTGGCCGTGGATCTCGGCGGTGTAGGCGCCGATGTGCTGGGTGATGCCGCCGGCCTCGCTGGCGGTGACGTGGGTCCTGCGGATGCAGTCCAGCAGCGACGTCTTGCCGTGGTCGACGTGGCCCATGATGGTGACGACCGGGGGGCGCATCTGGAGATCCTCGGGGTTGTCCTCCCGCTCCTCGGCCTCCTCCATCGTCTCCTCGTAGGTCTTTTCCTTCTTCATCTCGAGTTCTATGCCGAACTCGGAGCAGACCAGCTGCGCGGTGTCAAAGTCGAGCTCCTGGTTGATGGTGGCCATGATGCCCAGCAGCAGCAGCTTTTTGATGATCTCGCCCGCGGGCTTGCCGATGCGCTCGGTCAGATCCTTTACGGTGATCTTTTCGGCGGTCATGTAGGCCTTTTCGATCTTGATGGGCTCGGGGCGCGGCTGGGCGTTCTGCTGCTTCTTGGGGCGCTTGCCGCGGCGCCACTCGTCGTCCAGGCCGCCGGCGGCGCGCACGCTCTCCTTCATGATCTGCTTCTTGGGCTTCTGGGCCTTCTTCTCCGGATCATGCTGGCGCTGATAGTTGTTCTTGTTGGGATCGTAGTTGCTGACGCGCTCCTTCTCCATCACGGGCGTAAGCTCCGGCCCGCGGGAGCGGGCAAAGCCGCCGGTCCGCTGCTGCGGGGCGCGGCGCTGCTGCGGCGCGTCGCCGTCCTTGTCGCGCGGGGTGAAGGGGCGCTGGCCGTCCCTCTGCCCGTAGGGGCGCTGCTGGCCGTCTCTCTGGTTAAAGGGCCGCTGCTGGCCGCCGTCCCGCGGCGCGAAGCCCGGGCGCTGGCCGTCTCTCTGCCCGTAGGGGCGGTTCTGCCCCTGGGCGCCCTGCTGCTGACCCGCAAAGCGCGGGTTCTGGCGGTTGATCAGCGCGTTGGGGTCGTTGGGGTTGGGCACGAAGGGCCGCGGCGCGTAGGGCTGGCGCGGGCCGCGCGCCTGTCCCTGCTGCGGCCGGGGCGCGCCCTGCTGCGGGCGCGGGCCGCGCGGCGCCTGGCCCGCGTTCTCCGGCTGTGCCGGGGCCGCCGACTGTACCGGAGCCGCCGACTGTGCCGGGGCCGCTGCCTGTGCCGGGACCGCTGCCTGTGCCGGGACCGCTGCCTGTGCCGGAGCGCCCGTCTCGGCGCCCGTGCGGCGGGCCTGCTCGCCGGCCTCGCGCTTGGCGCGCTCGTGCTCGGCCAGGACCGCGGCGCGCAGGGCCTGCTCCTGGGCGTTGGCGGCGTCGATGCGGGCCTGCTCCTCAGCGCGGGCCTGCTCCTCGGCGCGCAGGCGCTCGGCCTCTTCGCGCTCCTTGGCCTCCTTGGCCAGCAGCCGCTCCTCGAGCGCGCGCAGCGCGGCGAGCGTGTCCTGCGTGCCCTGGCGCGTGTCAGAAATCTTCCCGATGAGCTCCTTGGCGCTGGCGCCAAGGAGCCTGGCGGCCTCGGTCACTTTCATCTTTGTCATAATCCTTCTACACCCCCGTGTTGGTCGTTGATCCTGGCAATCGCCTTGGCAAAGCCCTGGTCGCACAGCGCGGCCATCGTTCTTCCGGGTTTGCCGATGCATGCGCCCAAATCCTGCACGTAAAGGAGCGGGAGTGCATACGCCGCGGCCAGTTTATCCATCGTGTTTCGGGTATTTGCGCTTGCCGACGCATCCGCAAGCAGGAGGGCGGCCTCGCCCCGGCGGGCCGCGGCGCGCACCGCGTCCGCCCCGGAGCGGATCTTCCCGGCCTTAGCCGAGAGGGAGATCATGCCGCGCAGTTTCGTTTGCACGCGCCTCCAACTCCTTTGCAAGCTGCTCGTAGACGGCGGGCTCGATCTTGGCCTCCAGCGTGCGCTCGAGCGTCTTGGCCTTGCGGGCCTTCTCCAGGCAGGCGGCCGAGGGGCAGACGTAAGCGCCCCGGCCCGCGGCCTTGCCCGTGCGGTCGAGCATGACGCTGCCCTCCGGCGGGCGGACGATGCGGATGAGCTCCTTCTTGGGCTTCATCTCGCGGCAGCCCACGCACATGCGCATGGGGATCTTTCTCTGCTTCAAGCCGCACTACACCCCCATGCTCTCTTCCATCTGGGACTGGGACTTGATGTCGATCTTCCAGCCGGTGAGCTTGGCGGCAAGGCGCGCGTTCTGGCCCTCCTTGCCGATGGCAAGGGAGAGCTGGTTGTCCAGCACCACGACCTTGGCGGCCTTCTCGTGCTCGTTGACAAAGACGCCGATGACCTTGGCCGGGGAGAGCGCCTGGGCGATGTACTCCGCCGGGTCGGAGGACCACTTGATGATGTCGATCTTCTCGCCCTTGAGCTCGTTTACGATGCTCTCGACGCGCGTGCCGCGCTGGCCGACGCAGGCGCCGACCGGATCGACCGCGGTATTGGAGGAATAGACGGCCATCTTCGTGCGGTAGCCGGCCTCGCGGGCGATGGATTTGATCTGCACTACGCCCGTCTGGATCTCCGGCACCTCCATCTCAAAGAGGCGCTTGACCAGGCCGGAGTGCGTGCGGGAGACCATGACCTGGGGGCCGCGCTGGGAGCGGTTGACCTCCATGACGTAGACCTTGATGCGGTCGCCGACGTGGAACTCCTCCTCCGGCATCTGCTGGGCGGGGTCGAGCACGCCCTCGGTGCGGTTAAGGTCCACGTACACGGTCTTTCCCTCGATGCGAAGGACGATGGCGGTCAGGATCTCGGCCTCTTTTTCGATGTACTCGTCGTAGATCACGCCGCGCTCGGCCTCGCGGATGCGCTGGACGATGACCTGCTTGGCCGCCTGGGCGGCGATGCGGCCGAAGTTGCGGGGCGTGACCTCGACCTCGACGATGTCGCCCAGCTGGTACTTGCTGCCCACGGCGGGGCTGTCGACGGAGATCTCCAGCTGCGGGTTCTCCACCTGCTCCACGACCTTCTTCTGGGCGTAGACCGCGACTTCGCCGGTGATGGCGTCCAGGTTCACGCGCGCGTTGGAGGCGGAGTCAAAGTTCTTCTTATAGGCGGACATCAGCGCCTGCTCGATGGCCTCCAGCAGGACCTCCTTTTTGATCCTGCGGGTCTTGCACAGCTCGTTGAGCGCTTCGACAAACTCGACGTTCATGGCTTTTCCTCCTCCTCAAAATCCTCGTATTCGATGACGGGCTTGACGTAGGCGCAGGCTTTTTTCGCAAAGCGCCTCTCCCCTTCCGGCGTGCGCAGGACGACCTCGTCGCCCTCCAGGCCCACAAGTTCGCCGACAAAGACCTTTCCGCCCTCCTGCGCGCGGTAGAGCTTGACCTCCACCGTCTCGCCCTTCGCCTTTTCAAAATCGCGGGGGCGCTTCAGCGGCCGGTCCACGCCGGGGGAGGATATCTCCAGATAATCGTACTCCAGGTCCTCCAGCAGGGGCATGACCGCGTGGTGGAAGGCCGAGCAGTCGTCCAGCGACATGCCGCCCTCCTTGTCCACGAAAATGCGCAAAAAAGCCGCGCCGTGCTCCTTTGTCAGCTCGGCGTCGACAAACTCATATCCCATTTCCCGCGCGAGGCGCTCCGCCCTCTCTTCTGCCAAAGCCGTCACGCTTTTTTTCGCCAATGCTCTTCCTCCGAAAATTTGGGTCGTTCCCCCTGCCGGGCGCATCCGGCGCGGCGGGGACAGTCACAATAGTAAAGAGCGGGAAATGAACCTCCCACTCTCACCGTCACTGCAATGCAAGGATAGTATACCACCGATTTCCCGCAAGCACAAGAGAAAAACACGAATTTTACCCGCAAAACCGCCCGCTTTCGGAAAAAAAGCGGGCGGTGCAGACTGTCGAAAAAGTAGGATCGCCCTCTTGGGGATGCATGAAGGGGCCGCAGCCCCTTCATCTTCAATCCGCAGCGGCGGCGTGCACGCCGCGAGGAACGGTTCCGCAGGAACCGTTTCCGGTATCCGGCGCGTTGTGCGCGCAGCGCGCGGCGCGCCGGATGTCACTCGAAAAAATGCAAACTTGCATTGTTTCGAAGCGTGTCGACTTTGTCGACACGCTGAGCGCCCCGCCGGGAAAGAACCGGTAGGGCGCTGTTTGTATGCGGTTATTCCACCGTCAGGTAGTAGGTCGCCCACTGCGAGGCCAGGCCGGAGCCGGCGATGACGTAGAGCTCCAGCTTCTGCACGTCCGGCGCCACCTCCAGCTCCACGCTCTCGCCCTGCACCGTGGTGGGCGAGCCGCCGTCCAGGCGGTAGCAGACGCTGGTGATGCCGGTGGAGTGCGTGCCGCTCAGCGTCAGCACCGCGCCGGCGGGCACGGGATTGTAGACGTTCAGGTCCGCCGTGGGTTCGGGGGAGGCCTCCGCGTCCTCCGGCGCGGGGGTGGCGGCGGCGTCCTCCTCCGCCTCGGGCGTGGCAACGAGCACATCCTCGCCGCAGGTCACCACCACTGTGGGGCGGTCCAGGTCCTCCTCCGCCGGGGCGGAGGCCACGGAAACGCAGCCGGTCAGCAGCAGCGCCGCAGAGAGTGTGAGCGCCAGCAGCGCAGTCAGCTTCTTCATCATGGGAAAATTTCTCCTTTGTTTTAGAATCGCAGGGGCTCCAGCCCCTCCACGCGCTCGATGCCAAGGCCCGGCGCGTCGGGCAGCGCGATGCGGCTGCCGGTGAAGGACGCGCCGCCCACCACCGGGTTTTCCCGGCACAGCGCCGGACCGTCCAGGTCGATGCGCGTGATCACATTGCGCGCCATGGCCGCGTGCGCCGCCGCCGTCACCGCGATGTTCCCCTCCAGCATGCAGCCCATCATGCACTCGGCCCGGAAGGCCTCGGCGATGGAGGCGATGGCCATGGCCCCGTGCAGACCGCCCGTCTTCATCAGCTTGATGTTGACAAGGTCCGCCGCACGCGTGGAGAGTATGTTTGCCGCATCCTGCGGGCTAAACACGCTCTCATCCGCCAGTATCGGCGTATAGACGCGGCTTGTCACGTAGCGCAGGCCGTCGATGTCGTCGGCCTTCACCGGCTGCTCCACCAGCTCCGGGTTGAGGCCCGCGTCCTCGATGGCGGAGATCAGGCGCACCGCCTCGCGCATCGTCCAGCCCTGGTTGGCGTCCACGCGCAGCACCGCCTCCGGACCCGCCGCCTCGCGCACGGCCTTAAGGCGCGCAAGGTCCAGCGCCGCGTCCGTGCCCACCTTGACTTTGAGTATGCGGAAGCCGCGTTTTACCGCGTCCGCGGCGTCGCGCGCCATTTCCTCCGGCGCGTTGACGCTGATGGTAAGGTCCGTCTCCAGCTCGCGCTTGGCCCCGCCCAAAAGCTGGTACAGCGGCGCGTTCCAGCGCTTGCCCCAAAGGTCGTACAGCGCGATCTCCACCGCCGCCTTGGCCGAGGTGTTGTGCACCATCGCCGCGTCCAGGGCCGCGTGCAGCGCGTCCAGGCGCTCCACCTCCAGGCCGATGAGCTTCGGGGCGAGGAAGTCGCGGATCGCGCCGGCGATGGAGGGGATGGTGTCGCCGGTGATGACCGCGGTCGGCGGCGCCTCGCCGTAGCCCAGGGCGCCCTCGTCCGTCTCCAGCGTCACCACCAGGTTTTCCATCGCCTCCACCGTGCGCAGCGCGGTCTTAAAGGGCGTGCGGAGCGGGATCCGCATCACATAGAGATGCACCGCCTTGATCTTCATCCTGCAACACTGCTCCTTTGCCGTGGTCTTCAAACTGTTCTTCATTATACGCCAAAACGCCGCCCGAGACAAGCCGGGCGGCGCCTTGTTCCCCAAAAGTTCACGTTCGGTTCCGGAGAAAGATGGACAGGTTCAGCGCCAGGGCGAACGCGCCCCACAGGACGTGCGGCAGCAGCAGGCAGGCGCTTCGCCTCTCCCCCCGCCGACAGAGCGCCGCGCACGCCCCTCCAAGCGCCAGGAGCAGCAGCACGAGCGCAAACAGCGCCCCACCGACAGCGTGCAGGCGAAAGAACCCGCCCGTCCACAGGACGTTCAGCAGCCCGGCGCCAAGCAGCGCCGCCGCTCCGCGCGGCCCAGGAGAGCGGGAAGCGCGCAGCAGCGTGTACAGCGCCGCCGCCGCGCAGAGATAGACCGCGCTCCAGACCGCGGCAAAGGCCCAGCCCGGCGGCGTCCAGACGGGCTTGTCCAAGGAGACGTACCAGGCGCTCTTTGCGTCCACCAGGAGCGCCGCGGGCAATGCCGCAAGCAGCACCAGCAGCGCGCTGCCAAGCGCCGCCGCCGCGGCCGACCGCTCTTTTCCCATATAGAAATCCCTCCCTTGCGCCTAGACTGCGCCGGGGAGGGAGGTTTCATGCAAGCAGGCGCGCGGCAAGGATCGGCAGGTCGGAAAAGCGCTCCAGCACCGCGTCCGGCGAGTCGGCCCGGCCAAAGCCGTAGGCGGCGTGGACAAAGGGCAGCCCGGCCTGGCGCGCCGCCGCCTCGTCGTGCACGGTGTCGCCCAGGTAAAAGGCGCGCGGACGCCCCAAGGCCTCCAGCGCCAGGCGGATGTTGTCGCCCTTCTTTTTCCCCGTGTCGCCCGGGCAGAGGTGCGCCCGCACAAATTCCTTCGTGCCGCTCAGCTCCAGGAACAGCTCGATGTAGCCGCACTGGCAGTTGCTCACGAGGAAGAGGTCGTAGTCGCGCGAGAGGCGTTCCAACCCCTCGCGCACGCCGGGGAACAGGCGCCAGCCGCCGACACTTCGCAGGTAGGCGTACTCCTCCTGCGTGCACTCGTCCATGATCGGTAGCGCCGACGACAGCGGCAGCCCCGGTAGCAGGCGCGCGGCGATCTCCTCCGTCGTAAGGCCCATGTAGGAGCGCATCGCTTCCTCCGTAAGGCGCGCCCCCGCCTCCGGGTGGCGCGCCAGAGCCGCGTTCCAGCCGCCCACGCAGCCCGCCACCGTGTCCCACAGCGTTCCGTCCAGATCAAATCCTATGGCCTTACGCATATCGCACCTCCGCGCATTTCTGCTCCCCATTGTAGCGCGGGCGTGTTAATTCCGTTTGCGGTCTGATTTACTTTTTGCGGTAGAGTATGGCGGCGACGAGTATCGCCGCCGCGGCAAGCGCCGCCGCCAGCCACACCAGCTTCGAGGAAAAGAGCACCTGCGGCAGGGATACGACGTCCAGGAGCATTCCGTTCCCCTCCTCACCGCTTTTTGCGGCGGAAGAACACCGCGAGCAGCACCGCGCTCACCGCGACCACCGCCGCCACCGCGCCGACGGTCAGGTACAGCCGCGTCCGCCCCGCCGCGGCCAGCGGGCGGATGGCGGGCAGCGTGGTGATCACAGGCTCAACTTCCGGCTTCTCCGCCAGCGCCTCCGGCGCGGTGGCGGCAAGATCGGCGCTGCCCGGGTCCTCGCGGCAGATCCAGCCCTCCATGCCGTAGAAATAGGGGATGTAGACCCAGGTCTGTCCGCTCTCGTCCAGATAGACGGCGTCGTAGGGCGGGGTGTCCGCCTGCGCGATCTCCTCCGCCAGCAGCTTGCCGCCGATTTCGCCCGAGCCCGGGTAGGTCCAAAGGTAGACGATCTCCGGCAGACTTACGTCGTCCATTTCCCCGGCGTAGGACTGGATCGCATCCGCGTACTTCTCTTGGAAGTCCGCCCCGTCAAAGATCTTCTGCAGCGCGTCCAGCCGCACCCAGCAGCTCTCCTCGCCCTCCTCGTACACGCCCCAGACCACGCCCTGCGCGTCCTCGTACTGGAAGGAGATGTCCAGCTCCCAGCCGGAGGGGAAGACGCACAGCTCGCTCGGGTTCTCCGGGCTCACCACGCCGGGCACACCGCCGGGGGAGAGGTAGCGGTCGTTCACGTACTCGCACTGCTCGGCGTGCGCGGCGTAA
Organism: uncultured Clostridia bacterium; assembly: GCA_944381265.1. GTDB lineage: Bacteria > Bacillota > Clostridia > Christensenellales > UBA1750 > Spyradocola. Next base: position 8,475 of record CALWKN010000092.1, on the reverse strand, counting down.
AAATCGTCCATCGGCTCAAAGATCACGTCCGCTCGGGACGGCAGCGGCAACAGCAGCGCCAGCAGGAGCAGCAAAGACAAAACGGTTCGCTTCATGATGGGTCCTCCTTAAAAGAAGATGTGGGAGAGCAGCGGGCTGAGCGCCAGCCCGGCGAGATAGGAAAAGGCGTTGGCGCCGAGGGAAAAGAGGTAGGGGCGGCGCATCCCCTCCCCCAGGCGCGCGTAGAGCGCGCCCTCGACGAGCACCGCCGCCGTCTCCAGCAGCAGGTGCGCCGCCGGGTGGGGGAAGAGGTTCCCCAGCAGCGCCACCGGCGGGTTGGTGAGCAGGTTCAGGAGCAGGAGCAGCAGGTAGTTCCGCCGCCCGCGTAAGTGCGCCGCGGCGGCAAAGCCGCTTTCCAGCACAAGCGTGAATAGCAGCGACAGCGCCAGCCGCCCCGGCAGTCCCGCGTCCATGCGCGTTCCCTCCTTTTTTTGCGGTCAGCGGCTGCGGCGCGGGAGGAGGGCCTGCGCGCGCCGCGCCAACAGCCGCGCCAACAGCCGCGCCGGCGCCTCCCGCTGCAGCGCGGGGAAGAGCAGCGCCGCCGAGAGCGCGCAGATCCCCGCCGTCCACAGCGGCGCGACCTGCCCCGCCGCGCCCACGCCCACGGGCACAAAGCCCAGGAACAGCGCGAACGTCGTAAGCCCGAAGGCCAGGCCCTTGCCGCCGGGCAGCAGGCGGGAGAGCCCCCACAGCGTGAGCGGCATCGTCATGTTGAACAGGAACAGCGCCGCAAGCCCCGCCGAGGCGCTTTGCGGCAGCAGGAACAGCGCTCCGGCCAGCAGGAGCGAGAGCGTCCCCACCCGCCGCGCGCCCAGCGCGTCGGCCAAAATCCCGCCCGCGCACTTGCCCAGCGCCACCATGAGCACGGCGAGCAGCGGCAGCGCCTGCCCCGTCTTCCACGGCTGCGCCGCGGTAAAGCCCACGAAGGAGCGCAGCAGCACCACGAGCACCAGCGCCGAAACGGCGGGCAGCGAGGCGCGCAGCGTGCGCGTCAGCTGCATCCGCGCGTTGCCCGAGCGCTGCAGGTGCCCGAACAGATGCGCCACGTACAGGATCGCCCCGGCGCAGAGCAGCAGCAATGGCAGCGCCGATACGCGGGGCAGCGCGCCGCACAGCGCCCCGCCCGCGAACAGCCCCAGCGCCCCCGGGCTGACGAATATGCCCAGGGACTTTCGCGCATCGCCGCTGTCGCACAGCATCTCCACCCCGGCGCCGACGTGGAAGAGCGCGTTGCCAAGGCCGGCGATCGCGGCAAGCGGCAGGCCGCCCGGCAGCAGCGACGCGGCGGCCGTCAGCGCGCAGCCCGCCGCCGCCAGCGCCGCGTTGCGGTCCAGCCGGTCCGCCAGTATCCCCAGCGGCAGCTGCAGCGCAAAGGCGCAGTAGTTGTAGACGAGGAACACCGTCGGATCCGGCGCGCCGCCGAACAGGTACAGCGCGCAGGCGAAGTCCACGAAAAAATGCGCCGCGCTCGCCGTCAGCAGCCGCGCCCTGCGCCCTTTCATCGTCAGGCCCCCTTTTGCTTCATTCTCTTCATGAGACGGCGGTTTTTCGGCAAAAGTTCCCAGGTAAAACACCACTTTTCCGGGCGGGAGCGAGGCACGGCGAAACGCGCCTCTTGACCGAAGACGCAGGGGACGCTATCCTAAAAAGAGGAAAAATGACAACGAGGAGGATCTTGCGATGAAAACCGTGCTGCTTCTTGGCGACTCGATCCGCATGGGCTACGACGACAAGGTGCGCGACATCTTGCGCGGGCGGGCGCGCGTGGTCTACGACGCGGAGGACAACGGCCGCTTTGCCGCCTACACGCTCTGGCAGGCCAACCAGCTCCTGCGCAAATACGGCCCGGTGGACGTCGTCCACTGGAACAACGGCTACTGGGACATGAACATCGAATCGCCGATGCAGGAGCCCATCCACCCGCTGCCGGAGTACCGGCACTTCCTTAAGCGCATCCTCGCCCTTTGCCGCGGCGCGGGGGCGCAGGTGATCTTTGCCACCACGCTGCCCGTGCCGGGCGCGGGCGGGGCGCGCGACGGCGGCACCGGCGCCTCGCTGCACTATCAGAACGACTGGGTCCGGGCCTACAACGCCGAGGCCCTTGCCGTGATGCGGGAGGAAAACGCGCCGGTCAACGACCTGTACGCGCTGTGCGCGGCGCAGCCCGGGCTCTACAAGTGCGAGGATGGCCTGCACCTGACGGAAGAGGGCTACGACGCCTGCGCGCGTAAGATCGCGTCCGTGCTGGAGAAGTACCTGTAAACGCGCAAAGAGAAAGGGGAGAGGGCCGTGGGATACAAGATCCTGCTGGTGGACGACGAGGTGGACGTGCGCGAGAGCATCGCCCGCACGGTGGAGTGGGAGAAATACGGCTTTACGCTGTGCGGCTGCGCCGCGGGCGGCCTGGAGGCGCTGGAGATGGCGCGGGAGCTGATCCCGGACGTGGTGATGACGGACATCGCCATGCCCTACATGGACGGGCTGGAGCTGATCGAGCGCCTGCGCCAGCTCTACCCGGCCATGTGCTTTGTCATCGTCAGCGGCCACGACGACTTCGCCTACGCGCAGCGGGCGCTGCAGGCGCACGTGCTGGACTACCTGCTAAAGCCCCTCTCCGCCGACGGCGTGCGCGGCGCGCTGGAGCGCATACGGAGCAACCTGGACGCCGCCTTCGCCCGCCGCTGGGACCTGGCCGCATTCCTCGAGCAGCAGAAGCGCGACCGCGTGCAGCTGGGGCGGCTGCGGCTGCTGGAGCTGCTCTTTGAGAACACGAACGAGAGCGCCGGACTGCTCACCGACTTTGACGACGAGGCGGCCTTCCCGGCGCACCTGGCGCTGATGGAGGTGGTGGACGCGCCGGAGAGCGCCGAGGTGCTGCGCCGCGACTTCGGCGGCCGGGCGGACCTTGCCCGCTTCTCCCTACAGGAGATCGCCCAGGAGCGCCTGGAGGAGCTGGCCGCCGGCTCCTGCGTCTGCCATCGCGGGCGCTTCGTGCTGCTGCTCAGGTGCGAGGAGGAGGCCGCGGTCTCGCGCCTGTCCGAGATCATGGACACGGTGCGCATGTATTTGAAGCTGCCCACGCGCGCGGTGCTCACGCCCCCGGCCGCCGGGCCGAAGGAACTGCCCGCGCTCTACCGCGGCGCGCTGCTGCTGCTCGAGCGCAAGGCCGGGGCGGCGGCCGGGCTCTTCCTGCTCTCGGAGGAGGAGAGCGCCCGCGCGCCCGAGAGCGAGGTGGCCGTGAGCGTCGCCGGGGAGATCGCCGCCCTGCTGCGCGCCGGGGACGAGGGCCGCATCGAGGCGCACTTTGCCCGCCTGCGCAAGATCATGGCCGGGGAGGCGCCGTCGCGCATCGCCGCGCTCTTCTCCCTGTCGCACGCAGGCATATTGCAGAGCGCGCAGCGGGCGGGCCTTAGCGCGGAGGAGGCCAGCGACCTGCTCGACGCGCAGTGCTTTGCGCTGCCCCTGGAGGCGGGCGCGGCCTGCGCCGCCCTGCAGAGCGCGGCGCTGCGGGCCGCCCGGCGCATCGCCGCGCGCAAGGTGGACGACGGCCGCGCGCTGGTCAGGCGCGTCGCCTCCTACATCGACGAGAACTTCTGCCGCCCCGCGCTCTCCATACCGGAGGTCTGCGAAAAATTCCGCATCTCGCAGACGCAGCTCTCCCTGGCGTTCAAGCGCGAGATGGGCGTCTCCTTCCTGCAGTATGTGCTGGAAAAGCGCATCGAGCGCGCCAAGGCGCTCCTGCGCGACTCGGAGAAGAAGATCTACGAGATCGCGCTGGAGACGGGCTTTGAGGATCCTGGCTACTTCAGCTACTGCTTCAAGCAGCGCACGGGCGTGACGCCCAAGAACTACCGGCAGGGGGGCGGAAAAGAGCATGCGCAGGATCAGTCTTAGAACGGTGCTGCTGATACTGATGGCGGCGGTGACGCTGTGCACGCTGCTGCTCTACAACGCTGCCTATGGCAACCTGATGGGCGAGGCGTTTTCCCAGCTGGACCTGCGATTGGTCAACGAGAACCTGGCCCGCGCCGCCGACCGCCTGGACGAGACGCTGGAGAGCGCGCTGGAGTTCTACCGCTATGTGGAGCGGGAAGTCCTGCTCGACGACGGGTTCGCGCCGGAGGACTTCGCCCCGACGGTGGATCCCATCCTCGAGGTCAACGACACCGTCAGCTCCATCCAGGTCTACAGGCGCACGGGCACGCCGGTCTGCGCCTCGGGCGAGAACTTCCTCTCCGGGCAGAACCCGCGCCTGGAGTCCTGGTTTCAGGCCGGGGCGGAGAGCGAGGAGCCGCTCTTCTTCGGCGCGCGGCTGGAGCACTGCTATCGCGGCAGGTACACCTGGGTGGTGACGCTGGCCGGGCCCTGCACGCTGCGCACGGAAGCGGGGTATGAGACGGGCGTGCTGGCGGTGAACCTGCGCCTTTCCGCCCTGGCGGAGCTGTGCACGGCCTTCTCTTCGCAGGAGACCGGGGAACTGACGCTCTCGGACGCCGCCGGGAACCCGGTCTATTCGCCGCGCACAAAGGCCCAGGGCCTGAGCGCCGTCTCCGCCGTCTACGCCGCCGTGGGCGCGCGCACGGCCGAGGCGCGGCAGATCGAGATCTCCCAGACGCTGTCCTGCGCGCCCTATGTGCTCACATCGCGCATGGCCGAGGCGCAGCTGAGCCGCAGCTGGCAGGACGTCTCCGGGCGCGGGCTGCTGGTGCTGGCGCTGTCGCTGTTTGTGGCCTTTTTGATGGCCTTTGCGCTGTCGCTGTTCGTCTCGCGCCCCTTCCGCGCCCTGGAGCGCACCATGGCCGGCGCCGGGGCGGGCTTTCCCGGGCCGCGCCTGCGCCTGACCGGCTGCAAGGAGTTTTTGCAGCTCTCCTCCGCCTACAACGCGATGATCGACCAGATCGAGCGCCTGATGCGCGAGAGCGCGGAAAAACAGGAGCAGCTGCGGCGTATGGAGATCGCCGCGCTGGAGGAGCAGATCAACCCGCACTTCCTCTACAACGCGCTGGACTCCATCACCTGGCTGATCGAGACGCAGCGCGGCCCGGACGCGGTGAAGATGGTGGGGGCGCTGGCCCGGCTGCTGCGCCTGTCCATCAACCGCGGCGGCAACTTCCACGCCGTGCGGCGCGAGGTGGAGCACGCGCAAAGCTACCTGCTCATACAGCGCACGCGCCTGGGCGGCCGCTTCAACGTGCGCATCGACGTAGACTCCGCGGCGCAGGAGCTGCTCTGCCCGCGGCTGATCCTGCAGCCCATCGTGGAGAACGCCATCAAGCACGGCATCGGCGACAACACGGACTGCACCATCGAGATCGCCGTGCGCCTGGAGGGCGAGGCGCTGCGCATGGATGTGCGCGACGACGGCATGGGCCTCATGCCGGAGAAGCTGCGCGAGGTGCAGCAGGCGCTGCGCGAGATGCGCCCGCCGCGCCCGGACGAGATCAGCGGCCTGGCCCTGCGCAGCGTCAACCGGCGCATCCGCCTGCTCTGCGGCGAGGAATGGGGCATCGACATCGACAGCGAAACGGAGGAATACACGTGCGTGCACATTCGCCTGCCCGTGCGGCGCTGAGTCTGCTGGCGCTGCTCCTGTGCCTGCTGCCCGCGGGCTGCGCCGGGGCGCCGGCGCAGCGCGTCCTGCTGCTGGCGGACGGCCTGGAGGGCTATTACTGGTCCAACCTCATAGAGGGGGCGGAATTGGCCGCGCGCGAGGCCGGCTGGACGCTGGAGACGCGCCTGCGCCAGACGGAGACGCCGCTTGCCGAACAACTGCCGCGCTATGGGGAGGCGGAGCTGTGCGTGCTGGCGCTGGACGGGGCGCAGGGGCAGGCCGCGGTCGCCTGCGAGGTGCCGCTGGCGGCGCTGGGGTGCGAGATAAGCGGCGCGGACACCACGCACACGGGCGAGGAGACGACCATCGGCAAGCGCACCGGCCAGCTCATCGCCGGCAAGATCGGCCTGCAGAAGCGCTTTCTGCTGCTCACCAGCGCCGAGTACGCCTCGCAGGACGACTGGGAGGTGGCGCTGCGCGGCGAGCTGGGGCAGCACGGGAGCCTGGTGGCCGGGCGCCTTGCGGCAAAAGAAGAGGAGGCGTTCTTCACCTACTGCTTTGACGAGCTGCGCAAGGGCGGCAGCATCGACGGCATACTCTGCCGCACCGAGGCGGCCAGCCGCGGCGCCCTGCGCGCCGTGCGCCTGCTCGGGCTGCAGACGCCCATCGTCGCCGCCGATTTTGACGCTGACATCGCCCTGGGCCTGCGCGACGGGCTGGTGCGCTTTTCCGTCGTGCGCAACGCCTACGCCTACGGCTACGCCGGGGTGGAGGCCGCCCTGCGCCGCGCCCAGGGCGGCAGCGCCTCCCTGCCCGAGCGCGTGGACGCGCTCTACATCGACGTCTACAACATGTACGACGAGGAGCTGCAGCCCTATCTGTACGCCATCGAGTGATTCGCATAAAAAAAGCGCCCCGGCGGGGGCGCTTTTTTTATGCCGGTATGGGCTGCGGCGCATGCGGAGGCACGGCGGAGCCGGCCAGCAGCACGACGTAAATCACAAACGCAAAGTAGAGCACCAGCGCCAGCAGCACCGTGCACAGGCTGATCTTGACCAGGACGGGCAGCGCGAACCAGCGCGCGATCAGGACAACCGCCACGCCGGCAAAGAGTACGGCCGCGATCGCCAAGGTGACATAGCTTAACAAAAAGTCCACAGAGCTTCCCTCCTTTGCTTAACACGCCTTCCCCTCATTATATCCGATCCGCACCTGCTTCGCAAGCGGGAAAAAGCCCGGAACGCCGCGGTTTTTCGGGAGCTGGGACGGCGGGCCTTTGCGCACACTCCCCAAAAAAGCGAGCGAAAAACTGTGAAAATTATTCCGTGCGGTCCGGGGAGGAATTTAAAATTGTGTAAATCGCGGGCGCATGCTATATTGAACCCAGAGACCGAAACCTTAACAAAGGAGGAGAACATCATGAAATTGCGCAAGCTGCTTTGCCTGGTCCTGGCTCTGCTCATGATCGCGGCGCTGACCGCGTGCTCGGGCGGGGTGACGGGCGGCGCGCCGGCGGAAGACCCGGCTCCGGCCGCGGACGGCGGCGAGGAAGCGCCCGCGGCGGACGAGGGCGCCGAGGCCCCGGCCGAGGGCACGAGCGTCGATGTGCTGACCTGGTCCAACGCGGCCACGGTGCAGTACCTCAAGGACATTTCCGCTGCCTTCCACGAGGCCAATCCGGACCACTACCTGACCATCAGCGAAGTCCCCTCCGCCGAGATCGACCAGGTCATCCAGACCCGCATCTCCGCGGCGAACGTGGACATCGTCTCCTTCCAGACCTTCTCCAAGCCCCAGGAGGACTGGAACGCCGACTCCATCGACAAGCCCGCCTGGCAGCAGTACATCGACGAGGGCCTGCTGCTGGACCTGACGGACCAGCCCTTCATCGATAACTACAATCTGGACATCCTCATGGGCAACGCCTATAACGACCGCCTCTACTCGCTGAACATGGGCACGGTCGCCTACACGGGCCTGTTCTATAACAAGGCGATCTTTGCCGAACTCGGCCTTGAGATCCCCAAGACCTGGGACGAGTTCATCGCCGTGTGCGAGGCCGTCAAGGCCGACGGGCGCTACACCGTGCTCTCCGCCGGCGCGGCGGACCAGTGGCCGCTGAACATGTACGCCAACGCGATCCTGTCCGCCAACTACGGCGACGGCGTGGAGGAGATCGGCCAGAAGCTCCTCACCGGCGAAATGAAGCACACCGATCCTGAGATCATGCTGGTCTACGACTGCATGGAGCAGTTTGCCACCTACCTGGAGCCCGGCGTCACCGGCATCGCCTACTCCGACGCGCCCGGCCGCTTTGCCGCCGGCAACATGGCCATGTACGCCGATGGTTCCTGGTCCGCGCCCGACATCCTGCGCGCCAACCCGGACATTGAGTTCGGCTACTTCCCGCTGCCGGGCATCGAGCCCCGCGAGGACGGCCTGGATCCGCAGTACGGCATCAAGTACGACCTGAGCTTCGCCGTTCCCACCAACGCGCCCAACCAGGAAGGCGCCCTGGCGTTCCTGACCTACATCTCCGACAAGGAAGTCTACACCGCGTTCCTCAACGCCGTGGCCGGCTTCTCCCCGACCCAGAACGACATCACGCTGGACAACGAGTTCCTCAACTCCCTCAACGACGGCCTGCAGGCCCCGTGCCTGAACGCGGAGATGTACATCTACGCGCCCAAGGGCGTCGGCGAGTACGGCAACGGCCAGTTCTCCTTCCTCTACCTGCAGACGCTGGGCGGCCCGCTGACGGGCGCGGAGCTGGCGCAGATGGCGGACGAGGACTTTGAGACCGCGCGCGCCGCCATCGCCAGCCTGAGCGAATGACCCTTCGCAAGACCCGATGAAACGCAGGGGCGACCGCGATTGTCGCCCCT
>CALWKN010000091.1 GCA_944381265.1 uncultured Clostridia bacterium | reverse complement strand
TTCGGGCCCGAACCGGGCAATGGATGAAAAAAGGGAGGGATCGCAGCGCAATCCCACCCTTTCGCGCGTTTTCGTCAGCAAACCACGCGCGCGCGCACCACACCGTCAATGGCGGAGAGCGCCTGAGCGATGTCCGCGGGCAGTTCGTCCAGCACATCGACCACCGTGTAGGCGATGTCGCCGCGGGAGCGGTTCACCATGTGCTCAATGTTGACGTTCGCCTGGGCCATCTTGGCGGCGACCTGGCTGATCATGTTGGGGATGTTCTTGTGGATGACCGCCACGCGGTGCTTCTCCGCCGGCGTAAGTTCGCAGGCCGGCAGGTTGACCGAGTTGCGGATGCTGCCCGTCATCAGGTAGTCGCGCGTCTGGCGGGCCGCCATATCGGCGCAGTTGTCCTCGGACTCCGGGGTGGAGGCGCCAAGGTGCGGGATGGCGATGACGCCCGGCGCATTCAGCACGTCCTCGGTGGGGAAGTCCACCACATAGCGCCTAAGCTTTCCCGCCGCCAGCGCCGCCGCCACCGCCTTGCCGTCGCAAAGCTCGGCGCGGGAGAAGTTGAGCAGCGCCGCCGAGGGCTTCATCTTGGCCAGCATGGACTCGTCGATCATGTTGCGCGTCTTGTCCGAGAGGGGGATGTGGATGGTGACGTAGTCGGACTGCTCCAGCAGCGCCTCCAGCGAGTTCGAGCGCTGGATGGAGTGGGAGAGCGCCCAGGCGTTGTCCACCGAGAGGAAGGGGTCGTAGCCGATGACCTTCATGCCAAGGGACTCGGCGGCATTGGCCACGAGCACGCCGATGGCGCCCAGGCCCATGACGCCCAGCGTCTTTCCCTGGATCTCCGGGCCGACGAACTGGCTCTTGCCCTTTTCCACCTGCTTGGCCACGCTCGTGTCGCCGGGCTTTAGGCCCTTGGCCCATTCAATGCCGCCGACGATGTCGCGGGAGGCCAGCAGCAGGCCCGCCAGCACGATCTCCTTGACCGCGTTGGCGTTGGCGCCCGGCGTGTTGAACACGCAGATGCCCGCGGCGGTGCACTTGTCCACCGGGATGTTGTTGTAGCCCGCGCCCGCGCGCGCGATGGAGAGCAGAGACGCGGGCAGGTCCATGTCCAGCATGGAAGCCGAGCGCACGATCACCGCGTCGGGCTGCGCCGCTTCCTTGCTGACGGTGAAGTCCTCCTGCGGCAAGTGGTTGTAGATCACGGGCGAAATCGCATTCAGCGTCTGAATCGTGTACATGGGTTGTTCCCTCCGTCCTTCCTGTCCTGCTGTGCCGGGAAAATCCGGCCTTACTTGTTATCCGCCTCGAACTGCTTCATGAAGGCGACGAGCTTTTCGATGCCTTCGATGGGCATGGCGTTGTAGATCGAGGCGCGCATGCCGCCCACGGTCCTGTGGCCCTTGAGGTTGACAAAGCCCGCCGCGGTCGCCGCCTTGACAAAGGCCGCGTCCTTGTCCGCGTCGCCCGTGACAAAGGTCACGTTCATCAGCGACCGGTCGCAGTGGCGCACCGGGTTGTGGAAGAGCTTGCTCTCATCGAGGAAGTCGTAGAGGATCTTCGCCTTCTCGATGTTGCGCTTCTCCATCTCGGCAACGCCGCCCTGCTGCAGCAGGTAGTCGAACGTCAGCCCCGCCATGTAGATGCCGTAGGTCGGCGGCGTGTTGTACATGCTGCCCTTGTCGGCCATGACCTTGTAGTCCAGCATCGTGGGCGTGATGTCCAGCGCGTGGCCGAGCAGGTCGTCGCGGATGATGACGATGGTCACGCCCGCCGGGCCGATGTTCTTCTGCGCGCCGGCAAAGGCGATGCCAAACTTCTTGATGTCATACTCCTGCGAGAGTATGCAGGAGGACATGTCGGCAACAAGCGGCACGCTGCCGGTCTCCGGCAGCTTGGTGTAGCGCGTGCCGTAGATGGTGTTGTTGGCGCAGATGTAGAAGTAGTCCGCGTCGGCGCGGAACTCCTTCTCGTCCCAGTCGGGGATCTGCGTGTAGCCCACGTCCTTGGAAGAGGCGACTTCCTTGACGTCCGCGTACTTCTTGGCCTCCTTGATGGCAAGGTTGGCAAAGTTGCCGGAGTTGATGTAGTCCGCCTTGCCGGTCTTGTAGCCGGAGAGCAGGTTCAGCGGCACCTGCGCGAACTGCATGGACGCGCCGCCCTGCAGGAAGAGGACCTTGTAGTTCTCCGGGATGTGCATAAGAGTACGCAGGTCGGCCTCCGCCTTGCCGATGATCTCCTCGTACATCTTGGACCGGTGGCTCATCTCCATGACGGACATGCCGGCATCGCCGTAGCAGACCAGCTCCTTCTGCGCGCGCTCCAGCACGGGCAGGGGCAGCATCGAGGGGCCGGCCGAGAAATTATAGACGCGGTTCATGGAAAGCATCCTCCTCAGTTTGCGATCGAGTTTCGGCTCACGGGAACGGCGCATCCACTGTCCCGGCGGCCATCGCTTGCCTTCCATTATACACGCCTTGCGGGGAATTGACAATCTTTTATCGAGCCCTCGGCCCCGCTCCCGGCGGGAAAATTTGCTTTGCGTGCACAGGAAACTGCATCGCGGACAAAAAATGCCGCCGGGGTGCGCAAATTTCACCCTGCGGGGCCTCGCCCCACCCCAGTGGCCCTCGACGCCGTGGAAAACGGGGGAGGACGCCGCGCCCTGCGGGCACTCTGTCCTCCCCCGTTTTCCACAGGGCCCCAGCTCACGACTCGCTTCGCGAGTCGTGAGCTGGGGCCCTCGTTTTCTCTTTAGCGCAGAGAAAAGCGCGTGCCCGGGGCGGCGCCGGAGAGCAGCTCCGAGATGCGGTAGCGGGCGTTGCCGATGAGCACCACCATGCCGGCGCGGGCGCAGGGGAGGATGTACTCCAGCTTGGCCCGAGCGCCGTTTGCCCCGGCGCGGCTGGCGCCCACGCAGTGGTCCTGCAGGGCGCGGATCTTGCGCTCCATCTCCTCGCCGTCGGCGGCCTCCACCTCGCGCACCAGCGTCGAAGGGTCGGCGGGGTCGGCGTAGATGCCGTCGGCGGAGGTGAGGATCAGCAGCGTCTTTGCCCCGACGAGCTGCGCCACCACCGCCGCCATCTCGTCGTTGTCCACGCACTCCACCACGTCCTGCGCCTTGTCCCGCAGCTGCATCAGCTCCATCTTGCGGATCTCCTCGTAGGCCACCGTGTCGTTGTAGTTGACGATGGGCACCGCCCCCTGCGAGGCGCAGCGCAGAAGCGCCCGGCGGATGAACTGCCGCTCCATGCGCGAGTTGAAGTGCGTGTGCTCCACCAGGAACTGCCGCACCGCGTACTCCGGCCGGATGAAGCGGCGGTAGTTCTCCATCAGGATCGTCTGCCCCTGCGCCGCGTAGTCGCTCTTGATCTCGTCCGCGTCGCCCGTCAGCTCCCGCCCGGCGCGCTTGACGTAGTCCAGGCGCCCGATCTCCACCGCGCCCGAGGACACCCACACCATGCCGGGCTTGAGCTCCGAGCCAAGGCGCGAGAAGATATTGTAGTCGATGTCCCCGTCCTCGCGGCGGATCAGCGCCATGGAGCCGATCTTGCCCACAAGAGAGATGCCGCTTTCCATTCCCCTTGTCCTCCCTTTCGCCCGCCCGGAATTCCGGGCGATCTTTCCACTTCTACAGTATAGCAGTTTTTCGCCGCCGCGCAAGGGGAAGCGATTTCACGATGCGGGACAAAATGGCATTTCCGGCGGAAAGAGGGGCAAAACGCTTTGACGAACCGGGGGAAAAGGGCTAAAATAAGAGTAACCACGGCAATGGAATACGCGAGGGCGAAGAGCGCCGAAGATGAACGCTGAACGAACACAGGCTCAAGGGGAACATACACACAGCGCTTGGCCCTCAAGGGGGAGGAAAACGCATGGAGACCATCAAACGCATCTGTCGCAAGTGCAAGCCGCACGCGCGCTTTGCCGTCATCGGCTTTGTCGCGCTGATCCTGGCCAACGCCACGCGCCTGATCCTGCCGCTGATCTCCGGCTGGATCGTGGACGACGTCATCAAGGGCGGCATACTGGAGAAGCTGCCCGGCTTCTGCGCGGCGATACTGGGCCTTACGGTGCTGCGCGCGGTGTGCAACTACATACGCGGCGTGTCGTTCGAGAAGCTGTCGCAGAACTACGTCTACGATCTTAGGACCGGGCTCTATCGGCATTTAAGCGAGATGAGCTATTCCTTCTACGACAAGAACTACATCGGCGAGATCATGTCCCGCATGACCGGCGACATCGAGGGCATACGCAACCTGCTGGCAGGCGGCGTGGTGCAGATCTGCGAAAACTGCATCTGGTTCTTCGGGTCGCTGATCCTGCTGTTCTTCATCAACTGGAGGCTGGCGCTGGTGATGGTGCTCATCGCCCCCATCGTTGCGGTGGTGGCGCTGAAGTTCCACTCCAAGATCCACGTGGCCTTTAAGGACGTGCGCGAGCAGAACGCCGTGCTCTCCACAAAGACGCAGGAGAACATCTCCGGCGTGCGCGTGGTCAAGGCCTTTGCCCAGGAGGAGCACGAGAAGAAGGCCTTCTCCGTGGAGAACCGCGAGCAGCTAAGGCTGCTGCTGAAAACCACCTACATCTGGTCGGACTATGTGCCGCTGCTGGACTTCCTGGGCGCCTTCTGCACGCCGCTATTGCTCGGCATAGGCGGGGCGATGGTCATCGGCGGCTCGATGAGCCTTGGCGACCTTGTCTCCTTCACCGGCTACATCTGGATGATCACCGACCCGATGCGCATACTCGGCAACCTCATCAACATGCTCACCCAGGCCATCACCTCGGCGGAAAAGCTGTTCTACTACGAGGACCTGGGCGCGGAGATCCGCGACAAGGACAAGACCAACTTCCCCCGCCCCTTCCGCGGCCATGTGCAGTTTGAGCACGTCACATTCGGCTACGGGGACGAGACGGTGCTGCGCGACTTCTGCCTGGACGTGCCCGCCGGCACCACCTGCGCCATCATGGGCGCCACCGGCACCGGCAAGACCTCGGTGGTCAACCTGCTCGGGCGCTTCTACGAGTGCCGCGAGGGCCATGTGCGCATCGACGGCGTGGACGTAAAGGACATGCCCTTAAAGGCCCTGCGCGACCGCATCGGCTATGTGATGCAGGAGACCTTCCTCTTCTCCGAGACGATCGAAAACAACATCCGCTTCGGCCGCCCCAACGCCGAGTTCCCGGTGGTGGAGAGCGCGGCAAAGGCCGCGCAGGCGGCGGAGTTCATCGGCGAAATGCCGCAGGGCTACGACACGGTCGTGGGCGAAAGGGGCCTGGGCCTCTCCGGCGGACAGAAGCAGCGCGTGGCCATCGCCAGGGCCCTGGCCTATGACCCGACGATCCTGGTGCTGGACGACTCCACGAGCGCCGTGGACATGGAGACGGAGCACGAGATCCAGATGCACTTGAAGAAGGAGCTGCGCGACCGCACCACATTCATCATCGCCCACCGCATCTCTTCCGTCAAGAGCGCCGACCAGATCGTGGTGCTCAAGGACGGCCGCATCTACGAGCGCGGCACGCACGACGAGCTGCTGGAGAAGAAGGGCCTGTACTACGAGATGTACCAGGACCAGTACCGCGACTTTGCCAACATCACCGCCCGGCGCGCTGCCGCCGCCGCGGCGCCTTCGGAGGTGGTCTAAATGCCGAGACTGCGCGTCATCGACGACGAGGTGATCGAAAGACCGTTTGACAAACGGCAGTTCCTGCGCCTTGTGCAGTTCTTAAAGCCCTACAAGAAGCCCATCGCCTTTTCCCTGTTCCTGATGGTGACAAACTCCGTCTGTTCTCTGGCCCTGCCCATGCTCATGTCGCAGGCCATAGACGAGATCGACGTGGGCAACGCCGCCTCCTTCCCGCACTTCCTCATCGCCATGGTGGTCTGCGCCGCCGTGGGCTCCCTGTGCGTGCGCTACCGCGCCCGCATCATGGACACCGCCGGCCGCAACGCCATCGCCGATATGCGCGAGGCGCTCTTTAACCACATTCAGGACCTGTCCTTCAACTTCTTTGACTCGCGCAGCGCGGGCAAGATCATGGTCCGCGTCATCAACGACATCAACTCGCTGAACGACTTGTTCACCAACGGCATCGTCAACGTCTTCATCGACTGCGTGACGCTGGTGCTGCTGCTGACGCTGATGCTGGTGGTCAACTGGAAGCTGACGCTGATCTCGATGTGCATACTGCCCTTCCTGCTGATCATACTCTTCGGCTTAAAGCGCAAGATGCGCCGCAACTGGCAGGTCGTGCGCAACAAGACCTCCAACATGAACGGCTACCTGCACGAGAGCCTCTCCGGCATGCGCGTCACCGAGGCATTCACCCGCGAGGACGAAAACTGCGACATCTTCGAGGAGACCAACGACGACATCCGCCACAGCTGGATCCGCGCCATCAAGCTCAACAACCTGTTCTGGCCGAGCCTTGACACGGTGTCGGCCGTGGGCACGGTGCTGGTGTACCTCTTTGGCGTGGCGATGCTGGGCGACAACGTGGCCGCGGGCGAGATCTCCGTGGGCACGCTGCTGCTGATCCTCTGGTACCTGGGCCGCTTCTGGGCGCCGCTGAATAACCTTGCCAACTTCTACAACAACGTGCTGGTCGCCATGGCCTCCACCGAGCGCATCTTCGAGATCCTGGACACCCCGATCCAGATCGACTCCAAGCCCGGCGCGCCGGACCTGCCGCCGATCGAGGGCGAGGTGGACTTTGAGGACGTGACCTTCTCCTACGACCCGGAAAAGGTGATCCTAAAGGACGTCACATTCCACGTCTCTCCCGGGCAGACCATCGCCCTGGTCGGCCCCACGGGCGCCGGCAAGTCCACGGTCGTCAACCTCATCTCCCGCTTCTACGACGTGGACAGCGGCGCGGTCAAGATCGACGGCCATGACGTGCGCGACGTCAACCTCCACTCGCTGCGGGCGCAGATGTCGGTCATGATGCAGGACAGCTTCATCTTCTCCGGCACCATCATGGACAACATCCGCTACGGCAAGCTCGACGCCACGGAGGAAGAGGTCATCGCCGCGGCCAAGGCCGTGCACATCCACGACACCATCATGACCATGGAAAAGGGCTACTACACAGAGGTCAACGAGCGCGGCAGCCGCCTTTCCACCGGGCAGAAGCAGCTGATCTCCTTTGCCCGCGCGCTGCTCAACGACCCCAAGATCCTGATCCTGGACGAGGCCACGTCTTCCATCGACACCCACACCGAGATCCTCATCCAGAAGGCGCTGGAGACGCTGCTCAAGGGGCGCACCTCCTCCTTCGTCATCGCCCACCGCCTGTCCACCATCCGCAAGGCGGACTGCATCATGGTCGTGCAGGACGGCCACATCGCCGAGCGCGGCACGCACGACGAGCTCATCGCCCTGGGCGGGCACTACGCCGAGCTCTGCGCCGCGCAGTACAAGTTCCTCCAGGACGCCTAAAAAACGGGACGGCACACTTCCCCGGCGGGGCCACGCCCCACCCCTGTCCCCCTCAACTCCGTGGAAAAGGGAGGGCGCGTCGGGGCTGCTTGCGCAGCCCCTCGGCCCTCCCTTTTCCACAGGGGCCCCCGCATGCGCCCGCCCCCCGCCGGCAAGCGGCGGAGGACGGGCGCATACGGCGGCCCCTTCGTGTGTTTTTCCGCCTCAGGCAAGCAGCAGCGCCGCGTTGCCCAAGACGAGCAGCGCCGCCTGCACAACGGCCAGCAGCGGGAAGAAGACGCGGAAGGAGAGGTGCTGCGTCTTGTGGCGGTACAGCGCCATGCCCAGCGTGCCGCCGAAGGCGCCAAAGAGCGCGGCGAGCAGGAAGAGCGTGCGCTCGCGCACGCGGCGCTGCCCGGCCCGGGCGCGCAGCTTGTCGGCGCGCATGGTGAGAAGCGCGGCAAGGTTCATGGCAAGGACGAGAAACAGGGCGGTAAAGTAGACGATGAGTTTGATCCGCGGTTCCATAAGGGCATTTCCTCTTTTCTTTTTTGCGCGCCTGCGCTATACTGATTGTAAACACTTACACCATGATGGGAGGGCTTGCACATGACACAACTGGGTGCGCAGATGTACACCGTCCGCGCCTATACACAGGACGAGAAGGGCCTACGGGAGACGCTCAAAAAGATCCGCGGCCTCGGCTACGAGGCGGTGCAGATCTCGGCCATCGGCGCGGGGATCCCCGTGCAGGCGGTGGCGGAGGGGCTGCGGGAGAGCGGCCTTACCTGCGCCGCGACGCACATCTCCTTTGACGACTGCAAAAAGGACCTTGGCGCCGTGGTGGAAAAGCACCGCGCCTGGGGCTGCGAGTACGTGGGCGTGGGCTCGATGCCGGAGGAGTACCGCAAGGACGCCGCGGGCTTTGCCCGCTTTGCCCGCGAGGCGTCGGACATCGCCGACGCGCTGCAAAAGGAAGGGCTGAAGTTCGTCTACCACAACCACAACTTCGAGTTCCGGAAGCTGGACGGGAAACTCGGCATGGACATACTCTTTGCGGAGAGCAGCCCGAACTTCCAGTTTGAGCTGGACACCTTCTGGGTGCAGAAGGGCGGCGCGGACGTGCGCGCCTGGATCGAGAAGGTGCGCGGCCGCATGGACGTGGTGCACTTTAAGGACATGGCGCTCAGCGGCAATTCCGAGCAGCTCATGGCCGAGATCGGCGCCGGCAACCTCAATTGGGACGGCATACTCGATGCCTGCCGCGGCATCGGCGTCAAGTGGTACCTGGTGGAGCAGGACGACTGCCAGGGCCGCGACCCGTTCCAGTGCTTAAAGTCCAGCTACGACTTCCTCACCGGCAAGGGCCTACGCTAAGGGCCGCCTCTGTATAAACGGCGGTAGGGGGGCCGCGGTTCCCGTTTTTGGGCGCCGGCGCGCCCACGAACGGGAACGGATGAGGGAAAAGCAGGCGCAGGGCCTCCGCTCACGACTCGCGAAGCGAGTCGTCGCGGGGGCCCTGTGGAAAACGGGGGAGGGCAGAGCGCCCGCAGGGTGCGGCGCCCTCCCCCGTTTTCCACGGCGTCGAGGGCCCTTGGGGTGGGGCGAGGCCCCGCAGGGCAGGCGTTTTGCGGCGGTTTTGCGAAATCTTCGCGCATTGGCGCTTGAAAAGCGGGCCGGCATTTACTATAATTAAGTGCATTGGGCAATGGCCGCGCGGCGGCGTTTTTTGGAAAGGGGTCGATTCTTCATATGGGTATCGTGGTCACGAAATTCGGGGGCAGCTCCCTGGCGGACGCGGGGCAGTTCCGCAAGGTGCGGGACATACTGCTGGCGGACGGCGAGCGCAGGTTCGTCGTGCCCTCCGCGCCCGGCCGCCGCGACGCGGACGACGCCAAGGTCACCGACCTGCTCTACACCGCCCGCAGCCTGGCGGCGCAGGGGCGGGAGCCGGAGTTTGAGGAGACCTTCTCCGCCGTGGCGGCGCGCTACCTGGACATCGCCTCGGAGCTGGGTCTTGACGCGGGCTGCATCGCCGGGCCGCTGGAGCAGGCGCGCTTTGCCATCTCCCACGGCGCCAGCGCCGACTACGCCGCCAGCCGCGGCGAGTTCCTGAACGGTCTGCTGCTCTCGGAGTACCTGGGCTGGCCCTTCCTCGACCCGGCGGAGGTCATCTTCTTTGACGCCGCCGGCCGCTTTGACTCCGAGCGCACGCAGGAGGCGCTCTCCTCCCGCCTGGGCAAGCTGGAGCGCGCCGTCATCCCCGGCTTCTACGGCTCCACGCCCGACGGCGAGATCAAGACCTTCACCCGCGGCGGCTCGGACGTCACCGGCGCCATCGTGGCCCGCGCCGCCGGGGCCGAGCTCTACGAGAACTGGACCGACGTCTCCGGCTTCCTGATGGCCGACCCGCGCATCGTCAAGCGCCCCAAGCGCATCCACGTCATCACCTACCGCGAACTGCGCGAGCTCTCCTACATGGGCGCCACGGTCCTGCACGAGGACGCCATCTTCCCCGTGCGCATGGCCGGCATCCCCATCAACATCCGCAACACCAACGAGCCGGAGAACGCCGGCACCATGATCGTGCGCGCGGACGAGAGCCATGTGCGCGGCGCCATCACCGGCATCGCCGGCAAGAAGGGCTTTACCGCCATTGCCATTGAGAAGAACATGATGAACAGCGAGCTCGGCTTTGGCCGCCGGGTGCTGACCGCCCTGGAGGAGTGCGGCGTCTCCTTTGAGCACATGCCCTCCGGCATCGACACCATGACCGTGCTCGTCTCCGACAGTGCCATCGCCGGGCGCATTGACGAGGTGGTGGAGCGGATCCGCCGCACCTGCAAGCCCGACCACATCGAGGTCATCTCCGGCCTGTCTTTGATCGCCACCGTCGGCCGCGGCATGGTGCGCTACCCCGGCACCGCGGCGCGCATATTCGCCGCGCTTGCCGACTCCGGCATCAACATCCGCATGATCGACCAGGGCTCCAGCGAGATCAACATCATCGTGGGCGTGGAGAGCGCGGACTTTGAGCGCGCGGTCAACGCCATCTACAACGCCTTTCTGAAGTGAGGAGAGGAGGTCTGCCCGTGAAGCGCGAGCTGCTGGCGCTGGTGCTCGCCCTGCTGCTCGGCCTGACAGGCTGCGCATCCGGGGGAAGCGCGGCGGTGCTCTGCACCTCGGAGGCCCTGCCCGCCGGGCAGGCCATCGCCGCGGCGGGGGAGGACCTCTCCTGCGCCGCCGCCGAGAGCGACGAAGCCGCCCTGCAGCAGCTGGCGGGCGGCCAATGCGAGTTCGCCCTGGTCACGAGCGCCGGCGCGGAAGACTGGCGCGAGGCGGGCGGCGCGGTCTCGCCCCGGGCGGCTCTGATGGCGTTTGCCGTGCTCTCCCGCGCCGGGGACTACGGCGCCTGGGACCGCAGTACGCGCGTGGTGATCGTGGGCGCGCAGGGCGGGTACGGCGATAGGATCGCGCAGCAGGTGCTCACCTGCGCGCTCTACGGCTCGGTGCGCTACGACACGGCAGATGCGGCGCTGGAGGCGCTGCGCCGCGGCACGGCGGACGCGGTGCTGGGGCTCTTCCCCCCGCAGGACGCGGGCGTAACGGAGGCGCTCACCCGCGTCAGGGACTGCGCGCTGCTCTCCCTGCCGGAGAGCCTGATCGCCCTGCGCCTGCCGGACCCCGCCATGGAGGAGGGGCCGGTGGCCTTCGGCGAGCAGACGGCGCAAAGCTGCGCCCTCTACGGGGCGCTGTGCACCGGCAGCACGGCCACGCCCGAGCAGGAGGAGGCCGTCTACCGCGCGGCGGAGCAGGCGGGGATACTCTCCGTCGCCTCGCCCGGGGCCATACTGGAATAATACGGCGGCATTACGCATTTTGAAGGAGAAGGAGGGGACGGCGCGTGCAGAGCGGGCGGCGGATGGTGCTGCTCCGGCGGGCGACGCAGAAGGACGCGCCGGAGCTCTATCTCCTGCGCTATGCGGCCTATCTGCCGCAGTACGGGGCCTACGGCAGCCCGGACTGCCCCTGCGTGCAGACGGAGGCGGCGTTTCGCGAGCAGGTGGACGAGGGAAAGATCTACGCCGTGACGCTGGGCGGCCGTCTGGCCGGGGGCCTTGCGATCGAGGCCCGGGACGACGTCACCGAGATCCGCGAACTCTACGTGCGGCCGGAGTTCCGCCGCACGGGCGTGGCGCAGGTGGCGCTGCTGCACGCCGAGGCGCGCTGCCCGGCGGCGCGCTACCGCGCCCGCGTCATCAGCGGCGAGGGCGCGGCCATCGCCCTGCTGCGCAAGATGGGCTATACGGCGCTGCCGACGCTGGAGCGGCCGCGCGACCGCGTGACGCTGCTGACGATGGAAAAGACCGCGGCCTCGATGCTGACGCTCTCTTTGGAGCCGCTTCGGCGCGAGCACCTGAGCGAGGCGGTGACCTGGATCCAGGAGGACCCGGATGCCGAGCTCTACCGCCCGCTGTGGAGCGCCGGGGAGGGGCTGACGGTCTCGGCCTTCTCCAAGGACTTCGCCTTTGGCAAGCACTACATCGGCGCGCCGCAGATGGACTACGCCATACGCGCGGTGGAGTTTGACCAGGTGATCGGCATCGCCTCGCTGATGGACCTGGACTGGGAGGCGCGGCGCTGCCGCCTGGACCACCTGCTGCTGGCCCCGCGCTGGCGCGGCGTGCGCCTGGGCAGCCGGGCACTGCGCGAGCTCTGCCGCCTGGCGGAGGAGCAGTACGGATTTTCCAGCCTGCGCCTGACCGTGCTCTCGGAGAACGCCCGCGCCATCGCCTGCTTCCTGCGCTGCGGCTTTGCCGAGGCGCTGCGCCGCCAGAACGTGCTGCGCGGCGGCGAGGGGCAGCCGCGCACGCGGATCCTGATGCTGCGCAGCGCCGAAGAGGGGGAGAAGCGCCCGAACCCCCGCAAGGGGGGCGCGGAATGGAGCTGACGCTTTCCACCTACCTGATCGTGCTGCCCCTGGTGGGGCTGGCCGGGTTCGTGGACGCGGCGGCCGGCGGAGGCGGGCTGATCTCGCTGCCGGCGTACCTGGCGGCGGGCCTGCCGGCGCACCTGGCCGCGGGCACGAACAAGATGGGCGCGATCTTTGGCACGGCGCTGGCCACCTGGAAGTACCACCGCGCCGGCTGTCTCGACGTCCGCGCCGGCGTCCCGGCGGCGCTGGGCGCGCTGCCCGGCGCGGCGCTGGGGGCGCGGCTGCTGCTGCTCGTGCCGGAAAACGCGGCGCGGGTGGCGCTGCTCATCGCCGTGCCCATCGTGGCCGGAATAACGGCCCTGCGCCGCGAAGCGCCGGAGAGCGAGGGCCCGCAAAGATGCGTCCATCCGGCGCTGAGCCTGCTGCTGGGGTTCCTGTTGGGGATGTACGACGGCTTCTTCGGCCCGGGGACGGGCACGTTCCTGATGCTGGCCTTTGCCGCGGTCTGCGGCATGCGCCTGGTGCGCGCAAGCGGCACGGCAAAATTGGTGAACCTTGCCAGCAACGCCGCCGCCATGGCCGCCTTTTTCGTCGATTCCAGCGTGGTGGTGCCCCTGGCGCTGCCGGCGGCGCTCTGCTCCATGGCCGGGAACTACCTCGGCTCCCGCCTGGCCGTGCGCCGCGGGGCGCGCTTCATCCGCCCGCTGGTCTACGTCGTCCTCGCCCTGCTGCTTGGCACCACCGCCCTGGAGCTTTTCCTTGGCACGAGCAGCTAAAAACACGCGAAACGCCGCGGGATCCTGCGCCTATCGTCAAGGTCCCGCGGCGTTTTTCGCGTTTTTTAGTCCTCCGGGGGCAGCCAGCGCGCCCCGCCGCCGGTGACGCGCGGCCCGATCTCGGCGCGGAAGCGGGCCAGGCCGCGCAGGAACTCGTCCTCGGATAGGGAGAGCAGCGGCCCGTCCAGCTCGCCGTAGCCGTAGGCGCGAAGATCTCCCTCCCCGTCCTGCGCCAGCAGCCACTTCTGCCCGATGTCCACGAAGAAGAGCGGCGCGCAGGCCTCGTCTTCCGCCGCCTTCGCCAGGTCGCGGCCCAGGCTCGCGTCAAAGCAGAGCGCGGCGTCGTCCGTGCCCTCCCGAACCAGTATGAGGTCGGGGGAGAAGGCGTCGTTGATGCTGTAGAGCCGCCCTTCCGCCGTGCAGAAGAACCAGGTGCCGCCGCCGTAGATGCTCTCCAGCGGGGCGTAGGCGGCGTTCTCCTCGTCCACCGCGTACAGCGGCAGCAGGTAGAGCGGCGCTTCGCCGCACGTCTCCTCCAGCGCGGCCTCCTCGATTGCCGCCGGCACGGCGGGCGGCACAGAGACGGCGAAGGACAGGGGCGTGTCCGGCGCGCGCTCGGGCGCGGGCGGCGCGGCGCAGCCCGAAAGCAGTGTAAGAACGAGCAGCAAGACGGCAAGGCGCATGGCGGGCCCTCCTTTCCCACGGGCGGATCGGCAAAGTCCATTCCTACAATGCCAGGATAGCACGGATGGCGGGGACCGTCAAGGGACGGCGCCGCCAAAGCATCTCTCCCCCCCGGCGGGGATGGTGGGAGCGGGGAGGCCACGGGGTGGGCGGGTGGGGCCCGCGAAGCAAGGTTGGGGCCGTTCTCTTTAGACGCAAGAGAAGCCCCGCCCTTTCCGCGCAGGGGAAAGGGCGGGGCTGTGTTTTTAGGAGAAGCGCTCGCGGGCGCGCAGGGCCAGCTCGCGGGCCTGGGACAGGGCCTCCTCGTCGCGGGCGGCGGGGAGGCGGTCGGTGCCGCGGGCCACGGCCGCGCCGAGAAAGGGGACGCCCAGCGCCGCGAACACGGCCCTGGCGCCCAGCAGCGCGCCCTCCGGCGATCCGGCCCCGCCCGCCGCCAGCAGCGCCGCGCCCACCGTTTTCCCCGGCTGGGCGCCGCGGTAGGCGCGGTCCATGTAGCGGCACTGCAGGCGGCTGAGCAGGGAGAGCAGCGGCCCGGAGAGCTGGCAGAAGAACACGGGTGAGGCGATGACGAGCACGTCCGCCTGGCTCAGCAGGCCGTAGACCTTGTCCATGCCGTCGTGGACGCGGCAGCCGCTCTGCCGGCGGCAGGCGCGGCAGTCCAGGCAGGGGGCGACGTCCTCGTCATAGGCGCGCACGGTGTAGGTCAGGCCCTTGGCGGCGCGGACGAAGGCGGCGCACAGGGCGTCGGTGTCGCCGCCGGGGCGGGGCGAGCCGTTGAGCAGCAGCGTGCGCATGCCCTACAGGCGCACGCGCTCGCCGCCGAGGTCCGCGCTGCGCTGCTCGGCCTGGGCGATGCGTATGGTCTCCATCGCGGAAAGGGGCGTGCAGCGCTCCGGCGCGCGGCCCTCCCGCAGGCAGGACTGGAAGTAGACCATCTCGCGGTAGTAGCCGTCGTCCGCCGCAAGCTCGGGGGCGAAGGCGGGCTGGCCCACCGGGTAGAGCGTCAGCCCCTGGCGCGTGAGCACGGCGCAGCCCTTTTCGAAGTTGACGCGGAAGATCATCTCAAAGCCGAAGTCGCCGTTGATGGTCCAGTCGTCCATGGCGTTGACGACCTTGCCGTCCGGGTAGAAGTAGTTGGTGGACACGGCGTCGTAGCCGCTGCCGGGGATGACGTTGCGCGCCAGCGTCTGCACGGACTCGGGCGTGCCAAAGAGCCAGTGGATGGTGTCCACGTCGTGCACGTGCTGGTCCAGCAGCACGCCGCCGCTCTTCTCCTTTTTGCGCAGCCAGTCCTCAAAGGACCACATGGGCGTGGAGCCGCCGCGGAAGAACATGGCGCTGACCACCGCGCCCCATTCCCCGGAGTCCACCAGGCGCTTGAGCTCCTCGTAGGCCGGCCAGAAGCGCAGGCAGTGCGCGATCATCAGCGTCTTACCCGTGCGCATGGAGGTTTCGATCATCTGCTCGCACTCCTGGACGTTGAGCGCCATGGGCTTTTCCGAGAGCACATGGCAGCCGCGCTCCAGCGCCGCGATGGCGAGCTTGGCGTGCAGGTAGGTCGGCACGGCGAAGTCCACGTAGTCCAGGTCTTCCTTGTCGATCATCTCCAGGAAGTTTGTGTACTTGTGGTAGTCTGCTTCGAAGGTCTCGCGCTGGATCTCGATGTTCAGGTCCGTGTTGTCCCTGCGCTCCATCTGCTCGGGGCGCACGTCGCAGATGGCGACGAGCTGCACTTTCGCCCCCTCGCGCATCAGGCGCAGGTAGTTGCTCAGGTGTCCGCTGCCCATGGCGCCAACGCCCACAAGGCCGACGCGCAGCATGCCGTCTTTTGTCATAAACCATACCTTCTTTCTGTATCGTATCGTTTGCCGTTCAGTCCTGCTGGCCAAAGGCCTCCTCGTCCTCCCTGGAACAGAGGAGGGGACGGCCGTCCGGCCCGAGCAGGGGGCAGAGTCCGCCGGAGTTGCCCGCCGCGTGGTAGACGTACTGCACGCCGGTGACGCGGTCCACCCAGATCTCGGTGACGTTGAGCATGCCCTGCTCGTACACCTTTTCAAAGCGGTCCACTTTTGCCATCGTCACGCCTCCCGCAGTATGAAGTCCAGGGCGCGGGAGGTCTGCTCCGCCATGCCGGTGGGGGAGAGCGCGTACGGGGTCATCTCCGCCGTCAGCGGCCCGTCGTAGCCCACTTCGCGCAGGGCGCGCAGCGCGGCGGGGAAGTCCGTGTCGCCGGCGAGCAGGTCGCAGAAGCCGGCGATGGTGTCCACGCTGCGCTTAAAGTCCTTGACGTGGACGCGCACAATGCGCGTATTCAGCGTGCGGATCCAGTCCGCCGGCTCGCCCAGGCGCACCACATTGCCCATGTCAAAGTAGGCGCGCACAAAGGGCGAGGCGATCTCGTCCAGGAAGCGCGCCATCTCCAGGGGCGAGAGCAGGAAGTTGTTCCAGACGTTTTCCACGCCTATGACCACGCCCCGCGCCTCGGCCTCCGGGGCCAGGCGGACGAGCGCGTCCTTGGCGCGGGCGTAGGCGTCGGCGTAGGCGGTGCAGTCGCTGCCGCCCCAGAAACCGCGCCCCACCGTGCCCGGCACGACCAGTATCGCGCCCACGCCCAGCGCCGACGCGCAGTCGAGCTGGCGCCGCACCAGGTCCTCGGCCCTGGCGCGCTCGGCGGGGGATTCGGCCGTGAGCGGGTGCTGCCAGTACACCCCCGAGGCCAGGGACGGGAGCGTCACGCCCTCGGAATCGGCCAGGGCGGCAAGCTCGCGGGCGGGGCCGGCGCCCGCGCCGGGGGAGAGCGGGCCTTCCTCGGCAAAGGCGGGCTCAAAGCCGGCAAACCCGGCGGCCTTGGCGGCGCGCAGGCAGTCCTGCACGGTCATATCGGAAGGGAACGACCATTGGTTGATGGATTTGTACATGGATTGCGCCTCCTTCTCACTGCGGGGTCCTACAGCAATTCGCCCCGAAGGGAGAAAAATCCTGCCTGCTCCCGGCGGAAAGCGCGCGATCTCCCTCCCGGGGCGACGCCCCACCCCGAGGGCCCTCGACTCCGTGGGAAGCGGCAGGGGGGCGGTCCGCCTGCGGCGTCCCTTCCCCCTGCCGCTTCCCACAGGGCCCCCGCATCCGCTCTCCCCGCCTGTGGCGGCTCGAGCGGATACGGAGACCCTGGCCCTCTGCGTCCTGGGGGGTGCGGGGGGCAAAGCCCCCCGCCTCCCGGTCGCGTTCTTTCCACAAGCTCTGCTTGTGGGAAGAACGCGAGCTGTCGGCGAAGCCGAAAACATGGAGAGGAGGCGATGCCCCGCGCTCGCAGGATGGGCTGTCGCCCATCATCTGCCTCGCGCGGGGCGCCCCTTCCCCGGCAAGGAGCTCGCAGCCGCCCTCTTTGGCGGGCCCGGGGGAGCGCGAGGGGGCGGAGCCCCCTCGCCCCAGGGGCGCCTTCCGGCCACAAGCTCTGCTTGTGGCCGGAAGGCGGGCAACCGGCGCAGCCGAAAGCGCGCCCTACAAAGCGCGGCGGGCGTCGCCTGAGGGAGAAGGCGAAAGGGTGCGCGCGGGGAGGGGGGAGCGGGGGGAGGGGCGAAG